>JAJTBH010000008.1 GCA_021287005.1 Anaerolineae bacterium | reverse complement strand
TATATTTTGGTTAATCCGCAAAGACGAGATTGGTTTAAAGCGGGTACTTTGTTACGATTGGCGCTGCCAATGATAATTCTTGCTGTGCCATATTTATTGTGGAACTACAGTGTAAGCGGCAGTTTTCAACAAATTAGTGGAATGGTTAAAGATCTATGGGGACAGAATCAAACCGGGGGTATCATCTCCATTTTGATTAATTATGTTCAGATCCTTCAGGCAACGATTCAGCCGGTAAATTTTAATTTCATCCCAACATCGCTTCGACTTATATTGATTATTGTTTTATTGGGTGTTTTGATAGGGCTGGCTAAACCTCAAAAATTTTATAAGATGTTGAATACGGATAAAAGATTATTACTTCTGATCGGGTATTCCTTATTACTTTCAGCCTATTATCTTATTTCTTATGGGACTAATATTCGCTACTGGCATTTATCCGTTGTTATTTTATCCCTGCAAATATTATTTGTCTGTTTGATAAAGTTGGTTTGTGATAATCTGGCAGCCGGACGGTTGAAAAATGTTGGCATGGCCGCGCTGGCCGGTTATATTCTGATTGGAAACCTGGCACAAATACCTTATCAAAGTGTCTGGCTGCAAAAAAATAACTATCATTTTATTGCTCCCATCTATTACATGGATGAAGCAGCGGTCTGGATAAAAGATAATATACCGGCGGACGCGCGTGTTGGCGTCTGGGATGCCGGTTATGTGGGTTATTTTTCTGAAAGACAGGTTGTGAACCTGGATGGATTAATTAATGGTAAGACCTTATATGATTATCTGAAAAATGATTCGCGCGGAGTGTGGGGATATATCCTTGATCAAAATATAAATTATATTTCCAACTATTATTTCGGCGAACCGAAATTTCCCGATTGGATGAATGATCATCTGGAATTAATTCACACGGTGGGTAGACAGAGTGTGTACAGAAATGGTGAAACAACCTTTGTAGATTGGTATGTCTGGAAGGTGAAACCTTAAAACAACGTACTGCCAATTTTTTACATTCGTGCCTATAAAAATATCGTATAATCATAGGCGGATTTGACGTATCTTAAACTTATCAGGAGGTCTCTGCATGTCTGCATCCCGTCTGGTGCGCGCGCCGCGCGGTTCACAATTGACCTGTAAGTCGTGGCAGATTGAAGCTGCTTACCGTATGATTCAAAACAATCTTGACCCGGAGGTGGCTGAACGGCCTGAAGACCTGGTGGTTTATGGTGGCCGTGGACAGGCCGCCCGCAGTTGGGAGGCGTTTGACGCCATATTGGACACATTAAAAAATATGGAACCCGATGAAACCTTGCTGGTTCAGTCGGGTAAACCGGTGGCTGTATTTAAGTCACACCTGGATGCCCCCAAAGTATTAATCGCCAATTCAAATATCGTGCCGCACTGGGCCACTCAGAATTATTTTGACGAATTATCGGCCAAGGGACTGATTATGTATGGTCAGATGACGGCCGGTTCCTGGATCTATATCGGTACACAGGGCATTTTGCAGGGTACCTATGAAACTCTGGCCTCGTTGGCGCACCAACACGGTTGGCCTTCGTTAAGCGGCAAATTTGTATTAACCGCCGGCCTGGGGGGGATGGGTGGCGCCCAACCGCTGGCAATCACCATGAATGAGGGTGTTGGTCTGGTGGTGGAAGTGGACGCTCACCGGGCGCATCGCCGCCAGGAGATCGGTTATGTGGATGTCGTGGTGGATACATTGGATGAGGCCATGAAACTGGTAGAAGAGTCCCTGGCAAAAAAACAGGCTCGTTCCATCGGTTTGATCGGCAATGCGGCTGAAATTTTGCCGGAGATGGTGGCGCGTGGAATTAAACCCGATGTGGTCACCGACCAGACTTCAGCGCATGATACCCTGATGTACATTCCCGTGGGATTAAACCTGGATGAGGCGGCCGCCTTACGAAAGGCTGACCCTGCCGAATATACACGCCGCTCGCTTGATTCAATGGCGCGGCATGTGCAGGCCATGCTCGATTTTCAAAAAGCCGGCTCAGAAGTTTTTGATTATGGAAATAATATTCGCCAGCAGGCTTTAAACGTTGGCGTTAAAAATGCTTTTGATTTTCCGGGTTTTGTACCGGCATACATTCGCCCGCTTTTCTGCGAAGGCAACGGACCGTTCCGCTGGGTGGCTTTGTCGGGCGATCCCGAGGATATTTACCGCACGGATGAAGCCGTAATGGCGCTTTTTCCTGAAAACGCCTGGTTAAAAATGGCGCGTGAAAAAGTGCCTTTCCAGGGCCTGCCTTCCAGAATTTGCTGGCTGCCTTATGGCCAACGAGTTAAAGCCGGTCTGAAATTTAACGAATTGGTGGCCAATGGCACATTAAAAGCGCCGATTGTAATCGGCCGCGACCATCTTGATTCCGGTTCGGTGGCCTCACCCAACCGTGAAACCGAGGCCATGCGCGACGGCAGTGATGCCATATCCGATTGGCCGATCTTAAATGCCCTGATTAATGCTGTGGGCGGGGCCACCTGGGTATCTTTCCACCACGGCGGCGGCGTGGGCATTGGTTACAGCCAACACGCCGGCCAGGTGATTGTGGCAGATGGCAGCCCCGAAGCGGCGCGCCGCCTGGAGCGTGTATTAACTACCGATCCCGGCATGGGAGTGGTACGCCATGTGGATGCGGGTTACCCCGAAGCTGTGGCGGCTGCACGGCGGCATGGGATTAAAGTTCCGATGATGAAAGGGTAGACAGTTTCTGTGCGATCGGCGCGTTATTTCTGGTTTGTTTTATCCATTCTGACCGGTTTGCTCATCGGCCTGGTACTTGGCAATCGCCTATGGCCAATGCCTTATGAAAACCTGTCTATAAACAGCCTGCGCGATGATTACAAAGCCGATTATGTATTGATGGTGGCAGAAACCTATCATCAGGATCAAAACCTGAAAAACGCAACGGATTTTGTTCAACGCCTTGGGCCCGAAGCGCCGGTTTACCTGGCGCAGCAGGCCATGTTGACTGCCCGGAATTTAAATTACCCTTCACAGGATATTGAGCTCATGGTGCAGTTGGTGCAGGCGCTGCAAAAAGTGGCCCCTACAGTGGAGGGAACGCCATGAAAAATAAAAATTCGGCGACCCCTCCCTATTATTTGTTAACCGGCCTTTTAGTCGGCCTGATAGCCGGTGTGATAATTTCGACCTTCTTTTTGCCGGCTTATGTGGATGTATCCCCTCAGGCGCTGACGGCTGCCGATCGGGATGTTTATCGCGAATTAATTGCCCTGGCTTATAACGCTGAACAAGATATCGGGCGGGCGCAGGCACGCCTGGACCTGCTTAAAGATAAAAATCCGTCGGTTGGGCTGGCGGCGCAATCACAACAGTTGTTTTCAATGGGGAGCGAAGAAAAAATGCCGCAGGCCAAAGCCATGATGCAACTCGCCACGTTTATGGCGCAATCCGGTGCTACGGCTGCCGCATTAACCCCCACCCTGCAAACTCTTACCCCCGCGGCAAGCGAAAGTACGCTTGAAACGCAACCTGAATATGTATTAACACCTTCGGCGACTCTGGATCCCAACAGCGCCGTAAAAACAGCCACGCCTCAGGCCACCTTCACACCCACCGAACGGGCACAAACCCCATTAGCAACTTTTACACCGCAGGTAACCGCAACGCCTTTGCCTGCGCTAAGTTATCCATTTGAATTGGAAGATCAAAACAAAGTTTGTGATCCGCAGTTGGCGGGGTTGTTACAACTTGAGGTGTTTGATCAGGCCGGTAACCCTGTGCCGGGGGTGCGGATTAATGTGACCTGGCAGGGGGGTGAGGACCTGTTTTATAGCGGTTTGCACCCCAATATCAACCCGGGTTATGCCGATTTTACCATGCAGGCCAATACAAATTACGCGGTTAAAGTGGGTGATTTGAGCAAAGCGGTGGAAAAAATTACCGCCCCCACCTGTGACAAGGATGGCGGCGGCACCTATTTGGGCGGGGTAATGCTGCGTTTTAATCAACCCTGAGTATTTATTTCAGGGCATGGGGTTTTCATTGGCCCAATCGGACCCCAGGATGATGGTGATATCAGCCTGTGAATCGGGGCTGGCTGATTGGTTAAAGATGCGGTTGGCTGGAATTTTGAGCAAGTCGGCCAGGTATGAAATGGTATCCGGTTTATCGGTGGATACATATAACTCGGTGTAAGCCAGTTTATTATCCGAGTTTCCTTCCTCAACAACCTTAATCCCTTTCAGCATTAAAAATTCGTGAGTGCGGGCAGCTAAACCCACCACACTGGTACCGTTTAATATCACCACATTCGCACGTTCGGCTTTTGCGGCTTCACGCGGATCTTTAGGCGGCTCAGGGGTCGGAATAGGCGTCGGTTCTTCAATCACTTCGGTTGCCGTGGGTTCAAGCACTTCTTCAACGGGGCTATCCACTGGCACATCCTCAGGCGTATCTCCGGCAGCCGGGTCGGCTTGAGCGACCTGCGGAGTGGGTTCGAGCGGAGCGGAGCTAAAAACCTGGTCTCGTAAAACAGCAATTTGTTCCATATCCGGGATTAAAACATACTGCCCCACGATGTTTAATGTGGCGGTGGCCTGGTCGGGTTCCTGAATGACGCCACGGTGGATATCATCGATTTTTATCTGTTGGACTGCCCAGGCCATGCGCACGGCATCTTGCAGGCTCATGTTGGTGCGCACGCCGGAAGCGAGATCGTTATAGATTGCCGGGGCTTTTAACACCAATTTGGGCAAAGAATAATAATTTAAGACGTTATCGCGTACAGCCATGATAACCTGCTGCTGGCGCTGGGCGCGATCAAAATCGCCGTGGGCCGTATCGCGAGCGCGAGCGTATGCCAGGGCGACGGCGCCGTTAAAGGTCTGTGTGCCGGGTTTTAAAAAGATGGTATTGCCGGGACCGATCGGATCGATAACCATTTCTTCCCTGACTTTAATATCCACGCCGCCGATTTCATCGATAAATTTGACAAATGCGTCAAAATCGATTTCGGCAAAATAATTAATCGGCATGCCGGTCAGCTCTTCCACGGTTTTAACCGTCAGGCCGGGCCCGCCACCGGGCAAACCATCCGCTTCGCCTTTAAAATAAGCGGTATTAAGTTTATCTTCGTAATAACCGGGAATATTAACCCACAGATCGCGCGGAATGGATAACATGCCGGCGGTATGCGTGCTTGGATCCATGGAAAACAAAATCATTGAGTCGGTACGAGCCGGTTCACCTTTTTCGGTATCACGTGAATCCAGGCCCATAACCAGAACGGTCACACGACCGTTGCCGTCCCAAACGGTCGCATCAGGGTCGTCTTGGTTTTTGAGTGAACGGGTATATTCGCTGGATTGTGGGATGACGGAGCCGTTGGTATGAACAACAGCCGCCGGATCAACTTCGGAATTGTTTTCGGGAAAGAAATCGGGCCATTTATCAACAACCACCATTACGGTTAAAATAGTGGTAATTAATGCCATACTTACAAAAATAACAATCAACAACGCCAGCCAGCGTTCAGATTGCGCCAGACGGGGAAAAGGCAGTTTGCTTAAAAAATTGGGCCCGGAGGATGCAGACCGGCGCCGGCGAGCCATGGGAGGGCGTTGGTAATTATTAGACATAAATCAACCTGTTGCAGAGAGTATAAACGGTAATTTTGTTGCAACAATTATGCCTTAATTTTGTCTTAAATGGTATATAGACAAAAAAGCGGGCCGCAGCGATTGCGGCCCGCTTTAGAAATTTAATTAAAGATGTTTTACTGCGGCATCGAATTGTTATTGACCCAATCGCTGCCAATGATAATAACGATATCAACAGCCGAACCGGGGGTGAATTTGGTGGTGATCTGGGCCGTATCCATGTGCATGTTGTCGGCCAGAAGTTTCATGGTGTAAGGTTTGGAGGCGTTGACGTACATCAGGTTGATGCCCGAACCGGTGGCGGTTGGAACTGTTTCAACCACATTCAGTCCCAGAGACTGTAAATAAGCCTGGGTGCGCGCCAGAATGTTGGCGTCGCCGGTGCCGTTTTGCAGTGAAATTTTAGCACCTTCAGCGCGAGCGGCTGCGGCAAGATCGGTCTGCGAAGGGCCTAAAGCGCCATCGGATGCAAAAAGTTCATCGCGCAAGACACGAATTTTATCAGGAATGGGTTTGATGATGCTCTGGTTGACGCCGTCTTGCCCGACAACGTTGCCGTAAGATACCATATCGGTCGTGATGACGGCTTTTTTGATATTGGCCTCATTTACATCTTTGACCGACCAGGCCAATTGAATGGCCATATCCAACGGCAGGTTGGTTTGAATGCCGGCGGAAAGCTGATCGTATAACTGGGGCGCGATGGCAATTAATTTGGGCAGCGAGTAAATATTGAGCACCTGCGAGCGGATGGCCATAATGACTTCCTGCTGGCGTTTGGCGCGGTCAAAATCTTCCTGACCTGAATGGCGAGCACGGGCGTATGCCAGGGCTTCGGCGCCGCAGAACATTTGTGTGCCGGGTTTTAAGAAGATGGTATTACCGGTGCCAACCGGGTCAATGGTCAGTTCATCGCGCACTTTGATATCGATACAACCGATTGAGTCAATAAACTTGGTGAAAGCGGTGAAATCAATCAGGGCATAATAATCGATCTTGATTCCGAGGAAGTTTTCAACTGTTTTAACCGCCAGATTGGGGCCACCGCCGGGCAGGCGGTTAAGCTGGCCCAGGAAATGGGCGGTGTTGATCTTGCCGTGGTCATAACCGGGAATTTCTACCCACATATCACGCGGAATGGATAAAAAGCCCGCGGTTTTGGTAAGCGGATCAAAGGTGAAAACGATCATGGAGTCGGTACGAGACGGATCGTTGGCTTGAATGGCATCCCAGTCGCGATAATCGAGACCCATTAACAACACATTCACGCGGCGGGCGCCATCCCAGGGTTCGGGAGTGGGTGCGCCGATGACCTGAGCGTCTGCCAGGGTTGGAATAATATCTGAGGCAGTGCTGTTGGGCTGAGGTGTGTTACTTTCATTAATGGCAATACCGGGGATGCTGGTAAAAGAAGTGTTTTTAATCACCAGATCTTTGACCACGTTATAAGCAACAATACTGGCAATGATGCCCAGGATAACCGAAATAACAATTATCCCGATGGAGACAAAGTCAAATTTACGTTTTGGTTTTTGAGAATTCATTTGAGACATAGGCCTGCATTATGGGGCAAAACGGCTGGAGCCATTTGCCGGTTAGAAATTTTTACTGGATGGAAGGGGGAGGAACAGGGAGCTGATCTTCACTTGTCGCGCTCCACTTTGAACCTTCGTCAATTAACATGACGGGAATATCTTCAATAATGGGATATTTGCGACCACAATCCTGGCAGATCAGCCATGAATCCTTATAGAGCTTCAAAAGCCCTTCTTTTTCCCGCACACAGGCCGGGCAGCGCAAAATATCCAGCAGTTCCTGCTTAACCATAAAATTTTTCCTCCAAACCCGATATTCGTTCTTGACAGAACAAAAGGTTTCAGAATTTAATCGGATTTAATTATAACACACTCAATCAGGGCAAAATTTGAATGTGTCAAGAGATTGACATTAGATGTAAACAGGCGAGATCTATCCGTTTTCGTCGTTATCGCCGTTATCGGCGGGCGGCATACCTTCGGTGCCGGGGCCATATTCATAAATGGCCTGCCAGGGTTCGTAATGCGTGTTAAAGGTATCCTGATGGATGATTTCACCGTTCCTGTGCACTGTGCGCTGCACGCTGACATCGGCGCCGTCGGCGGCATAATCCATTTGTTTTACTTCGCCGGCCGGCAGTTCCGAGTTTTCACGATAGAGCGCTTTGGGGTGTTCAACGATATTGGTCGGTCCGCTGGTGGTCCAATCGACGGTACGCCCATCTTTGGTACCGTAAAATTTCCAGATCAGGGTGCCATATGTGGGGTTAACATAGGTTTCCATCAGCAGCCAGCTATCGCTGTCGTTGGTGAATTTAAAATCAACTGTAGGAACAAAAACGGTTGCATCCAGACCGGCATAACGATCACTGCGCCGGCCAATGGGGTCGTATTCATAATAACCCACCCGATAAGCGTGCGGGTAACGTTCTACGATGGGGAAGCCGCTGAAAAAGGCCGCCCGAAAAAGCGTAGTGCTCACCTGGCAAACCCCACCGCCGACACCCTTAATTGTCTGCCCACCGGCAATAATTAACGCTTCGGCATAACCCGTGTCGAGACTGACATCCCCCATAACCGACGCCATGGAAAGCGTTTCACCCGGCGCAATTAACAGGCCGTGAAATTGGTTGGCAGCCGCCTGGATATTTTGAACTCGTTCCGCCGGAGACCCGTAAAAATAAGAGGTCTCTTCATGTACCAGTTCGGTAATACCCAGATCCTGGCCCGTTTTATCGTCTGTTACCTGTGGAACATCCAGATCGAGTGCCAGAGGAACACTGTGGCTGCCGTTCAGTACATTTTCGTTAATAACCGCAATACTTTTTTGTAAATTGAGCGTACGACCCATTACGGCGGATTGAATCACTTCTAATTGACCGGTGGAATCGTTAAATGTAAAACGTGCGTTTTCTTTTTGCGCCTGAAGTTTGGGCGCCAGCGGGCTGAGATATGCCAGCAAAGACTGGCTGCTGAGAGACACTTTTAGATCGGCTTTTCCATCTGTACCGGTTGAGGTGTCAAAACTGAGCATATGAGCCAGTGTAGCCGGCTCGATCTGATATGAAACGGCGCCGTCGGCATCCTGTTGGCCTTCGGGCAAAGTGAGCAGCAACGGCTGGCTTAATAAACGGCGCGTCAGATTGGCCTGTTGGGTCACATCCAGAAGAGTGGGCGTCTCTTCTTTAATCACCAGTGGAATGGCAGCATCCTGGAGTCCTTGGGCCTTTTCACGGATTAAATTCAGCGTTGCCGGAATATCAACCTGGCGGCCGGGTTGTGAAGCGGTCACAAGCACTTCGTTACCATTTAATGAGATGCCCGCGTTTTTTACAGGCTGGTCAACTTGTTGGGCGATTTGCGACAACAGAGCGTAACCCAGACGCTGATCAAAAACCATAACCGGGGCCACGTCCTCTCCGGTGATGAATACATCGACCTGCTCCAAAATAGAACGTAATGGATTGGAAGAGCGCCCCACATGCATGGCCGATTGGGCAGAGGCGTCCGGGTCAAGTAACAGGCCCAGTTGAGCCGGGGTTAATTGCCAGTTTTTTTGCGAGTGTTCATCATATAACAACAAACGCCCCGTGTTGTTAAAATGGATCTGGGAGCTGATTTTGGCCGCAGTTTCGGAAGCGGACAGCCCATCGATATTAATGCCGGCCAGAGAAACGCCAGGCAATACACGACCCAGATACCAGATTTGCATGGCGCTGTATAAGGCCAGTATTGACACAAAAAATAAAACAAAACCTAAAAAGACTCCCCCCAGAATTTCTTCAATACGGGAAAGTTTTCTGCGGTTGGTTTTACGGGCATAAACCGGTGAAGGGGTTGATTGATTGATCATAATAGTTATCTCGTAGCAATAAAGAGGCCAAGGCCTCTTTATGAAAGTTTTAATAATAGTTTAAAGCGACTTTAACGAATACCCTTGACAGGGTATGTAGAAGGAGTATAATCCAGCCCGCTGTTGAAATCAAGCAAACGCTGGAAAAAACAACAGTTCGTTCATTAAAAAGGGAATAAAAACTCGCGAAAAGAAAAAGGTGAAATACCCTTGACAGTAAAGAGATAACGAGTATAATACAGCCCGCTGTTGAAAATGAGAAATCAAAAACAACAGCCTGTTCCTTGAAAACAAAAGAGGCGAAAAACTCGCGAAAAGAAAAAGGTGAAATACCCTTGACAGTAAAGAGATAACGAGTATAATACAGCCCGCTGTTGAAAACGAGAAATCGAAAACAACAGTCCGTTCCTTGAAAACAGAAGAGGTGAAAAACTCGCGAAAACGAAAAGGTGAAATACCCTTGACAAAGAAAATAAAGCGAGTATAATGTAACCCCGCCGCTGAAATCGAAAAAGTTGAAAAACGAAATCGATAAAGCGGAGAGAAAAGGGAAAATCACTAAAAAGTGAAATGCCCTTGACAAAATAAAGAAAACGGATATAATAGTTTTCTGCAAGTGAACGAAAGATCTCGCTGAAAAAACAGCAGATCGATAACAACTGAAAAGCCCATAATTTTACCCGACCGAAGGTTTTTGTGAAAAAGCCGATGTTGACCTGAACGGTGAAAACGAAAAGGAAAGCATCGGTGATTTTGTCTCGAAACCTTGACAAAGAAACAGAACGTGGTAAAATGATGAGCCCTTGTAAAAAAGGTAGCACCTTAACAACTGAAGAGTGATAAGAAGACAACAGTAAAACCTGTCGTTCATAACACCGTAAAACTTAAACGTCGAAAGACGATAAATTTTTTGCGGAGAGTTTGATCCTGGCTCAGGATGAACGCTGGCGGCGTGCTTAATACATGCAAGTCGAACGGAGAATGTAGCAATACGTTCTTAGTGGCGAACGGGTGAGTAACGCGTTGGTGACCTGCCCCGAAGAGAGGGATAACAGTCCGAAAGGATTGCTAATACCCCATGTGATCATTGAGGTTAGAGGCTCGATGATTAAACGGAGAATTTCGCTTCGGGAGGGGCCTGCGTACCATCAGCTAGTTGGTGAGGTAATGGCTCACCAAGGCTATGACGGTTAGGGGACCTGAGAGGGTGGCCCCCCACAATGGAACTGAAACACGGTCCATACACCTACGGGTGGCAGCAGTAGGGAATATTGGTAATGGGCGAAAGCCTGAACCAGCAACGCCGCGTGTGCGATGAAGGCCTTCGGGTCGTAAAGCACTTTTTGGAGGGACGAGGAAGGACGGTACCTCCAGAATAAGCCTCGGCTAACTACGTGCCAGCAGCCGCGGTAAAACGTAGGAGGCAAGCGTTATTCGGATTTACTGGGCGTAAAGCGTGTGCAGGCGGTTCGGAAAGTTGGATGTGAAAGCTCCTGGCTTAACTGGGAGAGGTCGTTCAAGACTTCCGGGCTAGAGGATGAGAGAGGAAAGTGGAATTCCGAGTGTAGTGGTGAAATGCGTAGATATTCGGAGGAACACCAGTGGCGAAAGCGGCTTTCTGGCTCATTTCTGACGCTCATACACGAAAGCTAGGGTAGCAAACGGGATTAGAGACCCCGGTAGTCCTAGCTGTAAACGATGTAGACTTGGCGTCGGTGGGGTAAAATCCATCGGTGCCGGAGCTAACGCGATAAGTCTACCGCCTGGGGACTACGGCCGCAAGGTTAAAACTCAAAGGAATTGACGGGACCCCGCACAAGCAGCGGAGCGTGTGGTTTAATTCGATGCTACACGAAGAACCTTACCAGGGTTTGACATACAAGTGGTAGTGAACTGAAAAGGGAACGACCCTTCGGGGAGCTTGTACAGGTGCTGCATGGCTGTCGTCAGCTCGTGTCGTGAGATGTTCGGTTAAGTCCGCTAACGAGCGCAACCCTCACCGTGTGTTACATGTGTCACGCGGGACCGCCGGTCTTAAGCCGGAGGAAGGTGGGGATGACGTCAAGTCAGCATGGCCTTTATATCCTGGGCTACACACACGCTACAATGGGCAGTACAGCAGGTTGCGAAACCGCGAGGTGGAGCCAATCCTCAAAGCTGTCCTCAGTTCAGATCGTAGGCTGCAACTCGCCTGCGTGAAGATGGAGTTGCTAGTAACCGCAGGTCAGCCATACTGCGGTGAATACGTTCCCGGGTCTTGTACACACCGCCCGTCACGTCATGGGAGCTGGCAACACCTGAAGCCGGTATTCTAACCCGCAAGGGAAGGAGCCGTCGAGGGTGGGGTCGGTGACTGGGACGAAGTCGTAACAAGGTAGGAGTACCGGAAGGTGCGCCTGGATCACCTCCTTTCTATGGAGACTTGAGCAAATGCCTAAGGGCAAGCGTTCTACTCTGTAGGGTCGCAAGACCAACCAAGTCTCACTGCGGTGGTGAGACACGGATGACAGGAACTTAATCTTCTTATCACTTCTCAGTTGTGAAGGTAGCATGGGCCTTTAGCTCAGCTGGTTAGAGCGTTCCTCTGATAAGGGAGAGGTCTCAGGTTCGAGTCCTGAAAGGCCCACTTCCCTAATGATTTGGGGATGTAGCTTAGTTGGGAGAGCGCCGCCTTTGCACGGCGGAGGCCAGGGGTTCGAATCCCCTCATCTCCACTGAGCCAAAAAAGTGAGAGACTGGAGAGGTTAGTGCTGGGTACGAAAATGACCGATTGAAGCGATAAAGGAACTCTACTGTAAAGGTTGTTTTTTTCGACCCGGTAGAGAAAACCGGGTCGGTTTGTCTCTCGAACAAAATAATAAAGGTTGACTTGAGCTTAATGCTCCTGACGGAAACGTGAGCAGCATTCAGCGCCGGTCAACGGCGAAGGCCTGGATAGGCCGTGGTCGCAAGACCATTTGAACTTTACCAATTGAATAGTATGTAGGCCAAGTCTGAAACATCAGATTTTTATTAGTCGAATCGATGATCATACGAAAGTAATATAAACGAAGAAGACGGAAAGAACATCATGTTCTCCGTGATCACGGAAGCTACTAAGGGTTTATGGTGGATGCCTTGGCGCCAAGTGCCGATGAAGGACGTGGGTCACTGCGATAAGTCTCGGGGAGCCGTGAACAGGCGTTATATCCGGGAATTTCCGAATGGAGAAATCCGCTGATGCGAACCATCAGCATCACTAGTTGAATATATAGATTAGTGAGGGGCACCTGGGGAACTGAAACATCTAAGTACCCAGAGGAAAAGAAAGTATTCCCCCAGTAGTGGCGAGCGACCGGGGAAAAGCCCAAACCACACTGGCTTGCCAGCGTGGGGTTGTAGGGTCTGACATATGAGAGTTACAAAGTTTCCAGTTAGTAGAATGGTGTGGGACAGCCAGCCAAAGAAGGTAACAGCCCTGTAAGCGAAAACTGAGAAACCTCTCGTCAGATACCTGAGTACTGCCGGGCACGCTAATCCGGCAGGAATCCGGGGGGTCCACCCTCCAAGGCTAAATACACTTGGCGACCGATAGTGAACAAGTACCGTGAGGGAAAGGTGAAAAGTACCCCTGTTAGGGGAGTGAAATAGAACCTGAAACCGTAAGCTTACAAGCAGTCGAAGGGCTAATGGCGTGTCGGTGCTATAGAGAAATCTTGTGCGCGGCGCTATGCCTGACGGCGTGCCTCTTGGAGAATGAGCCTGCGAGTTAATCTCAGTGGCGAGGTTAAGGGAGTTACACCCGAAGCCGTAGCGAAAGCGAGTCTGAATAGGGCGTATAGTCGCTGGGATTAGACCCGAAACCGGGTGAGCTACCCATGGTCAGGGTGAAGCGAGTCTAAACGCTCGTGGAGGCCCGAACCTACTAATGTTGCAAAATTAGGGGATGAACTGTGGGTAGAGGTGATATGCCAAACGAACTCGGAGATAGCTGGTTCTCCCCGAAATAGCTTTAGGGCTAGCGCTATGTGTTTAGTATCGGAGGTAGAGCACTGAATGGGCTAGGGGGCTTAGTGCTTACCAAACCCAATCAAACTCCGAATGCCGATACTCCAAGCATAGCAGTCGGACTGCGGGTGATGAGATTCGTGGTCAAAAGGGAAACAACCCAGATCATCGGCTAAGGTCCCTAAATCCAAGCTAAGTGGGAAACGTTGTGGGGTTACTTTAACAACCAGGAGGTTTGCTTAGAAGCAGCCACCCTTTAAAGAGTGCGTAACAGCTCACTGGTCTAGTGACCTTGCGCGGAAAACTTAACGGGGCTAAGCTTGGTACCGAAGCCATGGGATTCAGCGTTTCGCTGGATCGGTAGGGGAGCGTTCTGTTTGCAGTGAAGGTTGACTGTAAAGACGACTGGAGCGAACAGAAGTGAGAATGTAGGCATGAGTAGCGTAAAACACGTGAGAACCGTGTTCACCGTATGTCTAAGGTTTCCGACGCCAGGTCATTCCGCGTCGGGTTAGTCGGTTCCTTAGGTGAGGCCGAAAGGCGTAACTGATGGATATCCGGTCAACATTCCGGAACCACTTTAGTGGAGTGATGGGAGGACGCAGCGAGGTAGACCAGCCCATGATTGGTTGTATGGGTGTATGGTATGTCAGACGTTGAGACCTGTTGGAAAATCCGCAGGTTGAGTTGAGATACCGTAGCGTGTCTTCAAGGCGGAAGTGAGTTGAGCCTTGCTGCCGAGAAAAGTCTCTAAACGTTGATACTAAAGTGACCGTACCGCAAACCGACTCTGGTAGACGGGTAGAATATACCAAGGTGAACGGGAGAACCTTCGTTAAGGAACTAGGCAACATGACCTCGTAACTTAGGGAGAAGAGGTGCCCCTTGATGTGAAATTATATTGAGCGTCGGGGGGTCGCAGTGAAATGGCTCTAGTGACTGTTTAACAAAAACACAGGTCTCTGCTAAGCCGAAAGGCGAAGTATAGGGGCTGACGCCTGCCCAGTGCCGGAAGGTTAAAGGGAGAGGTTAGCGTAAGCGAAGCTTTGAACTGAAGCCCCGGTGAACGGCGGCCGTAACTATAACGGTCCTAAGGTAGCGAAATTCCTTGTCGGGTAAGTTCCGACCCGCACGAACGGCGTAACAACTAGAGCACTGTCTCAACGAAGGACCCGGCGAAATTGAAATGGCTGTGAAGATGCGGCCTACCCGCAGCAGGACAAAAAGACCCCGTGGAGCTTTACTGCATCCTGGCATTGAATTTGGGCATTATCTGTGTAGCATAGGTGGGAGTCTGTGAAACTGGAGCGCTAGCTTCGGCGGAGACACCGGTGAAATACCACCCTGATGATGTTTAGATCCTAACCCCATACCGTAATCCGGATGGGGAACCGTGCCAGGTGGGCAGTTTGACTGGGGCGGTCGCCTCCCAAAAGGTAACGGAGGCGCCCAAAGGTTCCCTCAGGTTGAATGGAAACCAACCGTAGAGTGTAAAGGCACAAGGGAGCTTGACTGCAAGACCAACGCGTCGAGCAGATACGAAAGTAGGGCTTAGTGATCCCACGATTCTGAGTGGAAGGGTCGTGGCTTACCGGATAAAAGCTACCCCGGGGATAACAGGCTGGTGAAGTCCAAGAGTTCACATCGACGACTTCGCTCGGCACCTCGATGTCGGCTCATCGCATCCTGGGGCTGGACAAGGTCCCAAGGGTCGGGCTGTTCGCCCGTTAAAGCGGTACGCGAGCTGGGTTCAGACCGTCGTGAGACAGGTCGGTCTCTATCCGCTGTGGGCGTAAGGGATTTGAGAGGAGCTGCCCCTAGTACGAGAGGACCGGGATGGACGAACCTCTGGTGTGCCAGTTGTCGTGCCAACGGCATCGCTGGGTAGCCATGTTCGGCAGAGATAACCGCTGAAAGCATCTAAGTGGGAAACTCGCCTCAAGATTAGATCCCTCATTCCGTAAGGAAGTAAGATCGCAGGAAGACTACCTGCTTGATAGGCAGTGTGTGTAAGCATAGTAATATGTTAAGCTAAACTGTACTAATGATCGAGGGCTTCCGTGGTTCGGAGAGCAGGGTGTTCTTTCGAATTGAATTTGTCTTCTTTTGTCTACATACTATTCTGAATTTGGTAAATTAACAACTTATATTGTGAACTAAGTCTTTTGGTGACAATAGCGGCGTTGGTACACTCGGTCCCATCTCGAACCCGATCGTTAAGGACGCATGCGCTGATGGTACTTGGAGGGCGACCTCCCGGGAGAGTAAGTCATTGCCAAAAGACTTTTTTATTTAAATACATCGTCCCCGCAAACGCGGGGATTTTTGTTTTAACCCTTGATTAATCGGATAAATTAGATATAATATATATAAATTATTATAAGTTGAGGAGTTAATCAATGGATAAAAAATCATCCGCACCTGTTTTAATGGACCCCCCGTTTTTTCACTGGCTTTACACCGATACCAAATGGGCATCGTTTATCTGGTTAGTTGTTCGGCTTTATCTAGGGTATAGTTGGTTAACGTCAGGTCTGGGCAAATTAAGCAATCCGGCCTGGATGGACGGTACGGCTATTAAAGGTTTCTGGACTCGCGCGGTAACTATTCCGGAACCGCCCGCCAACCCGGTGGTCGCTTTTAGCTGGTACCGTGATTTCTTAAATTTGCTGCTTTCCACCGGCTCTGAAAAATGGTTTGGTCCCCTGGTTCCTTTTGGTGAAATCTTAATCGGTGCTGCATTAATTCTGGGTCTTTTTACCTGGTTTGCGGCTTTGGCCGGTGGTTTTATGAACTGGAACTTCATTATGGCCGGTACCGCCAGTGTGAATGGCGTTTATATCGTATTGGCTTTCCTGCTTATCCTGGCCTGGAAAAATGCAGGCTGGTGGGGGCTTGATCGCTGGCTTTTACCAATTTTCGGCACACCCTGGCAGTTGGGAAAAGTTTTTAATAAAAAGGAATAATAATCTTATCCTCCAATCTCTGGTAAGCCTGTAAAAAGGCAACTCTTGTGTGGTGTTCAGACCGTTCGTAATTTGAACGGTCTGAACTGTTTAAAACCATTCTCTAACGGTAATAAAAAATATTAACTTAATTTTAGAATGGCATGATATAATTGAACAAATGCTGCGTGGTTAGGGGAAATACAATAAAATTAGAGTAAATTTCCAGGTGCGCAGTTATTAACATGGCACATAGATCATTAGAATAAGGAGCTCCTCGATCATGAAGTTACCAAGAACTATTTTTTTGTTAATGACCCTAATGCTGGTCACATCCAGCATGGGATGTGATCGGATTGCCTCTATAGCCCCCGTCGCAGTTCCCGCCACGGCCACTACCGCCGGAATTAATTTTCCGGTTTCGTCGCAACCTGATGCAACTGAAATTGCCAACCTGGTGAATACCCAGGTGAGTGATATTGCCAAAGAAATTGACGCCAAAGATGGCGCCGGAACACCAACCGAAGGTTCTTCGACCCCGGCAGCAACCACTGTGGCTGCCACCGCAACCCCCGCCGCAACAGCCACGCCTGCTGCAACCAACGTTCCTACCCAAACACCGGTTCCGGCCAGCCCGACCCCGGTAACCCTCCCGGCTACCTACACCTTACAAAAAGGTGAATGGGCGATCTGCATTGCCCGACGTTATAACTTGAATCTGGATAATTTCTTTGCGATGAATCACATCAACATGCAGACCAATAACCTGCCGGTAGGTTATGTTTTATCTCTGCCGGGCGGCACAAGCTGGAATTCGGCGTATGGTCCGCGATACTGGCATTTACATCCGGCTACTTATCAGGTACGGCCCGGAGATACGCTTAATACGATCGCCTGTTTCTTCGGCGATGTTTCGCCCCAGGCGATTAAAGACGCCAACGGTTTACCCGATAACTACACCCTTGGCGTTGGACAGAATTTGAGTATTCCCTGATCTGCAAATATTGTTAAAGCGGGGGCTGAAAAGCCCCCGCTTTTTATACTCTAAATTTGCCACGTGAATCAGGTTTATCAGGAAGGTAAATTATGGGTTTTGAAAAAATCGGTCAAGAGATTTTAATTAAGGGGCGTGTATTTGACCTTGAACGCCTGCGCGTGCGGCTGCCGAATCAACAAGAAAGTACCTATGAAATGATTTCACATCCAGGGGCTGTGGCGATTATTGCCCTGGATGCTGAAGAGCGGATTTTATTTGTGCGCCAGTTCAGACCGGCTTCGTGGATGGAAGTTCTTGAATTGCCAGCCGGAACATTGGAAAGAGGCGAAGATGTGTTGGAATGCGCCAAACGTGAACTGCGTGAAGAAACCGGTTGGGCGGCGCGCGAAATGAGAGAATTGGGCGCGTTTTATCTGGCTCCCGGTTATTCGAGCGAGTATCTTCATATGTTTTTGGCGCGCGATTTGTATTATGCCCCTCTGGAAGCCGATCAGGATGAATTTATTCATGTTGAAGCTGTGCCGGTCAGCCAGGCTTATGAAATGGCGCACAGCGGCGTGTTTAAGGATGGCAAAACCCTGGCGGGGCTGCTGTTGGCAGAGCCTCATATAACCCAAAACAAATAAAACAAATTGGAAATTTTTAAACATTCAGGTGAAAAGATTATGAAAGAAAACATGCAGGATTATCTGGAGTTCATTACCGAAACTGCCTACCTGGCGGGACGGTTAACCCTGTCTTATTTTCAAACCGGCGTGCAGGCTGATTATAAAGTGGACCGGTCGCCGGTGACGATTGCCGATAAAAAAGCTGAAGAATTAATTCGCGGCCGGATTGAAAAAAAATACCCCGGTCATGCAATTGTGGGCGAAGAGTTTGGAGCCAGTGAATCGAATCAAACCAGTCATCGTTGGATCATTGACCCGATAGACGGTACAAAAGCCTTTTTGCGCGGGGTGCCCTTGTATGGCGTGTTGATCGGTCTGGAGATTGAAGGCAAAGTGGAAGTGGGTGCAGCTTATTACCCGGCCATGAATGAAATGCTGGCGGCCGCCACCGGGCAGGGCTGCTGGTGGAATGGACGTCGGGCGCATGTTTCAAGCGTTAATAAACTGGAAAATGCCTGGGTGGCGTTTACGGATCCGGCCAGTTTTGAAGAGTTTGGAAAACAGGCGGCCTGGAATCGCCTGCAAAAAGCGGCTTATCACCGGGCCGGGTGGAGCGATTGTTACGGGTATTTACTGGTGGCAACGGGACGCATTGAAGTGATGATGGACCCGATTATGAACATCTGGGATTGCGGTCCCTTCCCGCCGATTTTGCGCGAGGCGGGTGGTTATTTTGGGGATTGGAAGGGAAATGAAAATATCGACGCAGGTGAAGCCCTGGCGACCAACCAGGCGCTATTGGCCGAGGTATTACCGTTATTGTCCTGAAACGGCCTTATTTGTTATAAATAGCCATTATAAACGGCATCAAACCTTTGAGGAATCAGCCTTTGCTGATAAAATCAAGGGTTGGATGCTTTTCGTTATTTATTGGTATAAGCGACTGCAAACATTTGAAGGCACATGCCTTCTTAAATAAAACTGTTTTTGAATGGAGAGTTTATTATGACGCGTCAAAAGATTACGATCGATGCTAATGAGGCGGTAGCAAAAGTAGCTTACCGGCTTAACGAAGTAATCGCAATTTACCCGATTACTCCTTCTTCCGGTATGGGCGAATTTTCCGATGATTATTCGGCTCACAAAATCCCCAACCTGTGGGGAACCATTCCTACCGTTATGGAAATGCAATCCGAAGGTGGTGCGGCTGGTGCAGTGCACGGCGCATTAACCACCGGTGCATTAACCACAACCTTCACGGCATCGCAGGGTCTGCTTTTGATGATCCCCAACATGTACAAAATAGCCGGCGAATTAACCCCGACCGTCTTCCATGTGACGGCCCGTTCACTGGCTGCACAGGCTTTGTCAATTTTTGGTGATCACTCTGATGTTATGTCTACCCGCTCCACCGGTTTTGCTCTGTTGGCCTCAGACTCGGTGCAGTGCGCCCAGGATAATGCGTTGATTGCTCAGGCTGCCACCCTTGAATCACGCGTTCCTTTCCTGCACTTCTTTGATGGTTTCCGCACATCTCACGAAGTTAACAAAATTGAACTGTTAACCGAAGACGATATGCGCGCCATGATTGATAACAACCTGATCATCGCCCACCGCCAGCGTGGCATGACCCCCGATGCCCCCGTGATTCGCGGTACCGCACAGAACCCCGATGTTTACTTCCAGGGTCGCGAAACGGTGAACCCCTTCTATCTGAAGACCCCTGAAATCGTGCAGAAGGCGATGGATAAATTTGCCACCATTACCAATCGCCAGTACCATCTCTTTGATTATGTGGGTGCTCCGGATGCCGACCGCGTCGTCGTTATTATGGGTTCGGGCGCCGAGACCTGCGAAGAATCTGCGAAATTCTTCAACAACAAAGGTGAAAAAGTAGGTGTGGTCAGCGTTCGCCTGTATCGCCCCTTCTCGATGGAACATTTTGTTAAGGCTTTACCCGCCTCGGTTAAGACCATCGCCGTGCTCGATCGCACCAAAGAACCCGGTTCGCTGGGTGATCCGCTCTACCAGGATGTGGTTACCGCCATTGCCCAGGCACTGGCTGCCGGCAAAGCTCCCTTCAAGAGCATGCCCCGCGTCATTGCCGGCCGTTACGGTCTGTCCTCCAAAGAATTTACCCCGGCCATGGTTAAATCCATTTTCGAAGAAATGGCCAAACCGAATGCCAAAGACCAATTTACGGTGGGTATCATTGATGATGTCACCAATTCCAGCCTGCCGTTTGACCCCAAATTCTCCATCGCTTCCGCTTCCACCAAACGCTGTTTGTTCTTCGGTCTGGGCGCCGATGGCACCGTGGGCGCCAATAAAAACTCGATCAAAATCATCGGTGAAGAAACCGATAACTATGCTCAGGGTTACTTCAGCTATGACTCGAAAAAATCCGGTACGGTTACCATCTCTCACCTGCGCTTCGGCCCCAACCCCATTCGTGCTCCTTACCTGATTGGTGAAGGTGAAGCCGGTTTTGTGGCTTGCCACCAGTTCTCCTTCCTCGAACGTGTGAACATGCTGAAATATGCTGCCGATGGCGGTGTTTTCCTGCTCAACTCAATTTACAGCGCTGACAAGGTTTGGGAGCACCTCCCCAAAGAAGTTCAGAGCGATATCATCAGCAAGAGCTTAAAGTTCTATGTTATCGATGCTTACCAGGTGGCTCAAGACACCGGCATGGGCGGTCGCATCAATACCATCATGCAGACCTGTTTCTTTGCCATCTCCGGCGTTCTGCCGCGCGAAGAAGCCATTGAGCAAATTAAAAAATCAATTAAGAAAACCTATGGCAAACGCGGTGAAGCAGTGGTTCAGAAAAACTTTGCTGCCGTTGATTCAACTCTGGCCAACCTGCACGAAGTGAAAGTTCCCGCCAAAGTCACGGCCACTTTTGCCCGCCGCGAAGCCGTGCCCGCCGCCGCCCCTGAATTTGTCAAAGATACGCTTGGCCCGATTATTGCCATTGACGGCGATAATCTGCCTGTTTCCAAGATGCCCATAGATGGCAGCTTCCCGACCGGTACCACCCAGTGGGAAAAACGAAATATTGCCCTCGAAATTCCTGTTTGGGAACCCGATCTGTGTATCCAGTGCGGTAAATGTGCCTTTGTCTGCCCGCATGCCTCGATTCGCCAAAAGGTTTATGATCCGGCTTTGTTGGCCAATGCGCCCGCCACTTATAAATCGGTGGATGCCAAATTTAAAGAAATCCCCGGCCAGAAATTTACCGTTCAAATTGCCCCCGAAGACTGCACCGGCTGCCGCCTGTGTGTGGAAACCTGCCCGGCCAAGGATAAAACCAATCCTTCACGCAAAGCCATCAACATGGCCGAACAGCCTCCCATCCGCGAAAGCGAACGTCTTAACTGGGATTTCTTCCTTTCCCTGCCCGAAACCGATCGTACCATTTTCAACCCCAATACGGTCAAAAATTCACAGCTTTTGCAGCCTCTGTTTGAGTTCTCGGGCGCCTGCAGTGGTTGTGGTGAAACCCCGTATGTTAAACTGCTCTCACAGTTATTCGGTGATCGCACTGTAATTGCCAACGCTACCGGTTGTTCATCCATTTATGGCGGCAACCTGCCTACCACCCCGTGGGCTTTCAATAAAGAAGGTCGCGGTCCGGCCTGGTCGAACTCACTCTTTGAGGATAACGCCGAGTTTGGTCTGGGCATGCGCCTGACCCTCGACAAACGTTTTGAAATGGCTACCGAACTGCTCACCAAACTGGCCGACCAGATTGGCGCCGAACTTTCAAACGATCTGCTCTCTGCCGATCAGTCCAATGAAATGGGCATTGCCCAGCAGCGTAAGCGCGTTGAGGAATTAAAGAAAAAACTGCAAGGCCTCAGCAGCCCCGAAGCTGCCAGCCTGCTCAGCCTGGCCGATAACCTGGTAAAGAAGAGCGTTTGGATTTTAGGTGGTGACGGTTGGGCTTATGATATTGGTTACGGCGGTCTCGATCACGTTTTGGCTTCCGGCCGCAATGTGAACGTCCTGGTGCTTGATACCGAAGTGTATTCCAACACCGGTGGTCAGGCTTCAAAATCGACCCCGCGCGCTGCCGTGGCTCGTTTTGCCGCCAATGGTAAAGGCCTGCCCAAGAAAGACCTGGGCCTGATTGCCATGTCTTACGGTTATGTTTACGTTGCGCGTGTCGCCATGGGCGCCAGCGACCAGGGCACCCTGCGTGCCTTCCTTGAGGCCGAAGCCTATGATGGTCCTTCACTGATCATTGCTTACAGCCATTGTATCCAGCAGGGTATCGACATGCAAAAAGGTCTCAACCAGCAGAAACTGGC
The DNA here is from genome assembly GCA_021287005.1 of Anaerolineae bacterium. Taxonomy (GTDB): domain Bacteria; phylum Chloroflexota; class Anaerolineae; order Anaerolineales; family Anaerolineaceae; genus JAJTBH01. Next base: position 5,866 of record JAJTBH010000008.1, on the reverse strand, counting down.
TGTCAGCACCGGTGCATGGCCGCTCTATCGCTATAACCCCGCCAACGTGGATGAAGGTAAAAACCCGCTGACTCTGGATTCAAAAGATCCCAGTGTACAGTTGGATGAATATGTGTATAATGAAACTCGATACCGCATGCTCCTGCAGAGCGATGAATCCCGCGCTGAAGCATTGATGAAAAATGCCCGCCAGGATGTATTAAAACGCTGGGAGATGTACAAACAGATGGCAGCTATGGATTATAGCGCCGGAAAAATCGAGGAATAATTAATAATATCGTTTCAACAAAGAAAGGAGTATTATGGTTGACCTGAGTACAACTTATCTGGGAATTCAACTTAATAATCCCCTTGTGGCTTCTGCTTCACCGTTATCACACAAGGTCGATACAGTACGTGCCCTGGAAGATGCCGGGGTGGGTGCGGTGGTAATGTATTCATTGTTTGAAGAACAGATTACCAACGAAAGTAATGTTATAGACCATTTCTTAAATCGTGTCAGCGAATTAAGCGACGAAGCCCGGTCCTATTTTCCGGAACCCAATAATTTTCGGGTGGGTCCGGAAGGGTATCTGGAACATATTCAAAAGTTGAAAAAGGCCGTTAATATTCCTGTTATCGGCAGTTTAAATGGTATTTCAACCGGCGGTTGGATCAGCTATGCAAAAAAAATCGAGCAGGCGGGTGCAGATGCACTTGAATTAAACATCTATTATGTACCCACCGAGCTGGATGTCACTTCATCGGATTTGGAAGATGCTTATATCGATCTGGTGACGGATGTTTGCAAAGAGGTTCATATTCCGGTTGCGGTAAAACTGAGCCCCTATTTCACAGCGCTGCCGAACCTGGCTCACCGCCTGGTGAAAGCGGGCGCCAGTGGGTTGGTGATGTTTAATCGTTTTTACCAGCCCGATCTGGATGTGGAAGCGCTGGAAGTTGTTCCCAACCTGGTGTTAAGCACTTCTGACGAAATGCGCCTGCCTTTACGTTGGGTGTCCATTTTATATGGAAATGTGGATGCCGACCTGGCGTTGACTTCGGGTGTGCACACCTCTCTGGATATGGTTAAAGCCATCATGTCCGGAGCGGCGGTTACCATGACTGCTTCGGAATTGCTTTCCAAGGGTGTTGGCCGTGCGGCTGAAATGATTGCGGATTTGAAAAAATGGATGGAAGAATATGAATATTCATCCGTTGATCAGATGCGCGGCAGTATGAGCCAGAAAAACGTTGCCGAACCGGCAGTGTTTGAGCGTGCCAATTATATGAAGGTTTTGCAGAGTTACAACCCTAAACTGCAGTAGTTGTTCCTGAATTAATAAAACGAATCCCCGCTGTTGAGGCGGGGATTCGTTGTTTAACCGCTAAAAAGAGAATAACTTTAAATAAAAAAGAACCCCGTAAATAAATTACGGGGTTCCAATGAGTAAATTATTCCTATTCGAAATTGGAATCTGCAGGGCCGCCAGATTTTTTCTGGCGATAGACAATCCGACCGCGGCTTAAATCATAGGGTGACATTTCTACACGAACGTGATCACCGAGCAAAATGCGGATATAATATTTGCGCATCCTGCCTGATAGATACGCCAGCACTTCATGCCCGTTATCCAAACGAACAATAAATTGGGTTCCGGGAAGCGCTTCAATGATGGTGCCGTCGACCTGGATCTTATCTTCTTCTTTTGCCATACATCCTCCAAATGCACGTGTTTATCAGCGGTGCATTGATACGAACAACACGAGATTTACTCAATGAATCGCCCTACCTGGCGGCGTTTAATACGGCGGATGGCCTTTTTCTTTTCCACCCGGCGTAATTCGCTTTTGGACACAAACCAGCGTTTGCGGCGAACCGTGCTTAAAACACCGCTCTTCACAACCTTTTTACGGAAGCGTTTGAGTAACTGGTCCTGAGATTCATTGGGTCTGATAACTACACACGTCATTTTCTTTCACCTCCCTTCTTGTTATAAAATCTACCAAGAAGGAAACAAAAACTCGACTGTCATGGAGATTGAAACAGCCGAGCCAAAAACGAAGATAAAAATCAGATCACGTTTTTTGAGAAACTAAGCCGTCACCCTCCGCATGTAAATTAGATCAATACATAGTGACAGTATTCCATTTAACAATGGAATGGAATTCCAGCAACATTATACCTGCCGATTGCGTATATGTCAATATTTAACAATTCGTGTATCTGGCATCGAAAATGTCCACAATATGGCAAAAACACCTGAAATTCGGACTTATTATTTTAGTAAGCTTGCCCAACAGATTCGTTAAGAATATTTGCGGTCAATTGGGATATAAATGAAACGTATTTGTGTCTGGTAATTTCACTTAAATAAATATAAAACAATAAAGGAGATGCATTTTAACATGGATATCGAGATTCTTTATCGCCCTTCATATTCACTGGCAGTGGTAAAACTGGCCGCCAATGAAAAAATTCGCTCAGATTCGGGTGCAATGGTGAGCGTACAAAATGCAAGCATTGAAACCAAAATGGAAGGTGGTCTGTTTAAGGCCCTGGGCCGTTCTTTGCTGGGCGGCGAAAGCATGTTCCAGAATTTCTGGCTGGCCGGCCCCACGGGCGGAGAAATTACCCTGGCCCCTGAACTGCCAGGCGATGTTTTTATGCTTGAGTTAAAGGGCGAAACTTATATGGTTCAGGCCGGCTCTTTCCTGGCTTCTGAAATCGGCATCGAATTAAACACAAAAATCAGCATGAAGGCTTTTGTGGCCGCTGAAGGCATCTCGATGCTTGAAGCTACCGGCAACGGTAAATTGTTGTTATCTTCTTATGGCGCAATCCATGAAAAAGTTCTGGCGGCCGGAGAAAAATATACCGTGGATACTTCACACCTGGTCGCTTTTGATGCAGGTATGAACGTTGAACGTAAGACAGTGGGTGGGGCCAAATCGACCTTCTTAAGCGGTGAAGGCCTGGTAGTGGAATTAACCGGCCCGGGTAAATTAATGCTGCAAAGCCGTTCACAGCGTGCCTTCCTGGATTGGTTAATTCCCCAGATTCCGAGTAAATCAAGTTAATAATCCCAATCATATCGGGCCTGGATTCTCCATATTGACGCCCGTGCTGCGATGTTTTGACAAATCATAATGCAGGTGTTAAAATATACGCAGTATGGATGCAATCGGTTAATCCGGTCTCAGGCCCGGTTATGTGACAAGTTTCGCCCCGGTGTATCCACGCCGGGGCGTTTTTTTAAAAAAGTTTTTTATAAGGTCGTACGATATTTAATGGAAAATATCCCTTTTAGAATAATCCCCCTGGGCGGCCTTGGGGAAATTGGCCGTAATATGATGGTATATGAATATGCTGACCAGTATCTGATCGTTGATGCTGGTTTATTGTTTCCGGATAGCGATATGCCGGGAGTGGATTATATTATTCCGGATTTCCAATTCTTAAAGGATAAAGTTGATAAAGTGGTGGGTATTGTCATTACCCACGGTCATGAAGATCATATCGGCGCAGTGCATCATTTGCTTGATCTGGTTCAGGCTCCGGTTTATGCCACCCCCTTGACGCGTGGTTTGTTGGAGGTGAAACTTGGCCGGGCAGGCGTGCTTTCACGTACCAGTTTAATCACCGTACAGGCCGGTGAGCGCGTAGAAATCGGGCCGTTTAAGGTTGATTTTTTCCACGTTTGTCATTCCATTCCCGATTCGGTGGGCCTGGGCATTGAAACCCCGGCCGGCCTGGTGGTGCACTCGGGCGATTATAAATTTGATCATACACCGGTCGACAATTGGCCGACCGATTATGCCCGACTGGCTGAGTTTTCACGCCGCGGCGTGGCCGTATTGATGGCCGACTCGACCAATTCGGAACATCCCGGTTGGACGCCTTCGGAACGGGTGATCGACCAGGCTCTGGACCAGGTTTTTAACCAGGCTAAAGGGCGGATTATTCTGGCCAGTTTCGCTTCGCTCGTTTCGCGCATGCAGCAGGTGGCCAACGCCGCTGTAAAACATAACCGTAAACTGGCTTTCGTGGGAACCAGCATGGTGGATAACGCCAAAATGGCGCGCAAGCTGGGTTACCTGGATGTACCCGAAACACTGGTGATACCGATTGACCAGGCATTGGGGCTGCCGGCCGATCAAGTGACCATTATGTGCACCGGTTCACAGGGTGAACCTTCGTCTATCCTGGGGCGCCTTTCCACGGGCACTTATCGTTCCTTCAGTATTCAGGAAGGCGATACGGTCATTCTGTCATCAAAAGCCATCCCGGGTAATGAAGAAGCGGTATATCGTACGATTAATCGCCTGTTTGAGCGCGGCGCCAATGTAATTTATGAAGATATTGCTCCGGTACATGTTTCAGGGCATGCCAGCCAGGAAGAAATAAAATTATTGATTAACCTGGTGCGCCCCAAGTACCTTATACCCATTCATGGCGAAATGCGGCACCGTAGACAACACGCCAACCTGGCGCGCGAAATGGGCATTCCGGCCGAAAATATCATGATTGTAGATAACGGCCAGGTGATTGAGCTGCTGGATGGCACGCTTTATGAGGGAGATCGGGTTTGCACTTCACAGGTCTTTGTAGACGGCAGCAAAGTGGGAGATGTCAGCGCCGATGTGATGCGTGAACGTGAGATGCTGGCTCGCAGCGGTGTGGTGTTGGTGCATCTGGTGGTGGATAAAAACACACACGTTCTGCGCGCAGACCCGGAAATTATCAGCCGTGGTTTTATTCTGGGCAACGAAGGCGATCAATTATTCTCACTGGTGCGCATAAAAATAAATGATGCCGTGCGCCAATCAAATGGAAATGGCACGGTGGAAGAAGATGTTGAGCGGGCGCTGCGTGGCTTTTTATTTGACGAAACCCGCCGCCGGCCAATGGTTTTTGTAACGGCCAGCCGGGTGTAATTGTGTGTTGAGGAATTTAATATAATCCAGAAAATAAAACCGAATTTGAAATGATATTTTCAAATTCGGTTTTTTATACGGAAAACGAGAGGGGTTATATGCAAAAAAATACGGCCGTCTTTAAACGTTTCTGGAAACCGGGTGTAATTCTGTGCGGGTTAATAACCCTGTTCATATCCGGAATCATCTTTGTTCTGCCTGTTTTTCAACAACAAAATCGTTATCATTCCTATCTGCAAAGCCTGAAATCATCCGGATTTAATAAATACCTGAAAACACCGGCTGAATATTCCGACGTAATCAAAACGCATCTCTGGGATGTGTACCAATTTTCCGCGCCTGAATACGCCTGTGTGGTGGGCGGCGATTACGCTCTGATGGTGCATCACGGCAAGGAAAACGATAAAACGGTGGTATGGTTACAGCCCGGTCAGGAATGCTGGCCGGGCCATCCAAATTGTGGCCGGTCGGACCAGGGGGCGAGCCCGGAAGAGGTGCTGGAGACGATGTTAAGTTCCGCCAACGGCAGCCCTTTTGGCCCCGGAAGGCCGGATAAAGATAACCCGCTGGTCGACTGGAACTTCGTTTATGTGCCTTCCTGTGACGGCAGTTTTCACTTTGGCGATGCCGCCGCCGATTATGACGGCGATGCTGTTGTGGACCATAATCATAATGGATTACGTCAGACTTCGGCAGCATTTAATATAATGAAGGATCTGTTTCCCGATACTAAAAAAATTTTGTTGGCGGGCAGCAGCACAGGCGGTTTTGGCACATTTGGCGCCATTCCGCTGGCGCGCCTGACCTTTGATGAGGCCCGAATTTATGTATTAAATGATAGCGGGCCGGGGGTGTTCAGCACAAAAGAACCACCGCTCTGGCCATTAATGATGCAAACCTGGAATCTGGAGCCTATGTTTCCATCAGATTGCAGCGCTTGCCGCCATCA
>JAJTBH010000469.1 GCA_021287005.1 Anaerolineae bacterium | reverse complement strand
TTTCATATGACAAAAAAGATTGGCAAAATCTGAATGGCAGGAATTCAACTCCACTGTCTTTGATATCCTATTAATAGCTTGTTTGAATGTACAAACTTAATTTTTGTTTTTAATTAACCAGTCCTTAATAGCTTTTATATATTCAGGGACAGGCATGTCGTTCAAATCTTTATCAGTGAAACCGTTTGCCAGTCTATTGTCATAAAAATCGGACGCAAAATCAGTAAACCTATACCATATTTTTGTTGAACTATCCACAACGCTCAATTCATTGACTTCAATAACCCAATTTCTAATACATCCAACGATATCTTCCGGCTCATTATTGTGACATTTTACATCAACGCCCGATAAATCTGATAATGCCTTTTGAAAGCTATAACGCGTTCCTTCCAAAATCAACATCTTTTTTTCTTTTCCATTGAAATAAAAATAGCCATAATTGATGCCTAACTCAAAAGGCATATTCATTCGATAGAATTCGTCTATTTTTGAAGAAATACATTTTGATAAATCATGAATCGAAAAGGGTGATGAATTTATTAATTTACAAATCTTCTCGATTCTGTTATCTGCCGAATTAAGATATTCCGATGCTATTCTAGGCGTAAAATTGAGGTAACATAATGTAAATAGCATTGGACGTAACAATGCTTTATATTCCTCATCGAATGGGCAATTAATAAATACATCATTTGCATTTCTATCCCCTTCTTGCAAATGGATCGTCCTTATTTGTCAAATGGTGTAGGGAACGGCGAGAACGAATTCTTTTCCAAAATTGTACCGTCTCGTTTATGAATGACCAATTCTGAATTTTGGTTAATGCTAACTTTTCGCGCCCAATCTACAGCATCTTTCTGAGTATTAAAATGTTTAGATGCCCGGTCAGATCCACCCCTTCTAACAATCCAACCGCCATTGAGCGCAGGTACAACATGATGAGAATTTCTAGTCATGCATAAATTATATATTAGTCAATAAACTATATCAAGTAAAAAAATCGGAGCGGCAAGCTAAAGACAGATAAAAATATGCCTTTATTTCACAATGAAAATCAGCTGATCATTGGTAGAAAAGGTTAAACTCAAACTTCGGGTGATTTTTTATCCCCGTGTGATATCGATTCAATTCCGCCAGTGTGTTAAATGAACGATGTTTACACCACATGCAGTAAATAAAGTTTTTGTTCAATGGGGGTATTTTCCCAGGGGCGATTAAGAATAAAATTAATTTCATAATCACCTTTGACCAGGGGTTGAAAGTTAAAAATAATCTTTGCATGGGCGCCGAGCGCTTTTCGGTTGACGATGCGCTGTTTGGTGATCAACCTGACGTGAGCAGGGTCAAACATGGCCTGCCACTCATAACCGGCCGCACCCCGGGAATTAAGCATAATTTTCACTGGAGAATGTAAACTCGCAGAGATTTTTTCTGCTTGAATGTCATTCATAGCAAATTCCTTACGAATAACCTTATCATTTTCACCCTTATTATACCGTTATAACAGCCTGATTTTTACATCATAAAACGGGTATTCGTGATCAATACCACAAGTGCCAAAAGCAATTCTGGCAAAACCGCCTTTTCCCCAATCACGCCCCCAACTATTTTGAACCAGCCAGGCGCCGGCGGTTTTATCATATCCGACAATCGAAATTGCATGCAGACCGATAACTTCCTGAGTGGTGGGGCGGTAAACAACACTGGAGGACCCCAAAAAATCCGAATATACGACCATTGCGCCGGCCACCGGGCCACCCTCGCGAATGGCATCCAGCCGTTGGTCACTCTCATAAACTTTCCGCCATTTATCGACGGTCATAACGGGCGGAATGAGGTTTTTATCGTTGATACATTGCGTATGGCTGAGATCGTAGGGGAAAGCCGCCTCGGCGCCAATGCCGCCGTTATCACGACAAAAAGCCAGGGCTTCGCCAATCTGCCAGCCGTTTTCGCAGGGGTCTTTTTCCTTGACCCCGCAAAAGAAAAGCTGCGCCACGGATAAATCAGCTTTATAGTTCTGATCCTGCTTAATTATTTTCGCTCGCGCCTCCATAACCGCGCAAACGGCAAAGGCCACACATGCGCCGCAGTTTTTCTGATCTCTTATGGCGGGCAAATAATCATTTCCCCTGGCATCCCCCCAATCAACCAACTGTGGATTATCAGGAAAAAAAGAGCCCATTCCAATTCCGGCATGCCGACCGAGATTACTGCTGCCTTTCCGCCAATACCCGCCGGGCTCGCGCCCTTTTGGTGCAAACCCAAGTTTGGGAAGGTGCCCGTCCATCGTATTCCGGCCAACGCGGTTATCCGCTGCGACCCAGTCCAGACACTGGTCTTTAATTGCTTTTTTTACCTCTTCCAATGTTAACATTTGATCACCTGAATAGTTACAATCTTTTATTTTTTCAGCCAACAAAAATCGACGCAACCGGCGATGTTAACGTTATGCAGAAAATCAGGAAGTGATGGATTGGATGTTTACGATGCGTGGAGATGTTTTTATTATAGGTCGCTTTTATGGTTTCGCCAATTTTCCACTTCTCTTTCACCCACAAGTTGTGACAGGTTTATCGAAAACTTTATAATCAGTAAAAAAACAGATCGCCCGTCTCAGCTTTAATAAGAATTTAAAATTGAAGCGATGGGGTTTCACAGGTCACTTTTAAATTTCCATCAACCGTTGAAACCCGCACCGGAATGGTATAGTGTTCGTAGGCACCCTCCGCATTTCCATTGGAGCCGCCTTTTGGGGCGCAGGTGGCGCTGGCAGTGTGAGATTCCCGTTCATAGGCTTTAATTTTTTCATCCCATTCTTTAATGCTGG
>JAJTBH010000468.1 GCA_021287005.1 Anaerolineae bacterium | reverse complement strand
AATTTTCATCCATATACTTATTCCATTCAATTCATAAGCATGAAATTATCATATATTTAGTATAGCGTAAATAACTTTAAAGGATATACGGACAAATTTTCTTTTTTATTTAATCACAACTCTTTATAATTAATTTTACAACAATGGATAAACTCAATAAATGAATTTGCCTATAATGGTTCAGTTTTATCCATTTTCTCCGATAACAGTAAAAAGGAGTAAGTTGTATGGACGGCTTGAATCCCATCATTGATGATCTCATGGCTGCCCAAAAAATAAAAACAAATAATGTCATTCGGTCTAATCACGAGCGCGAGAATAAATCAGCGGAAAAGGAAACATTTAAAAACGATCTCGACCTGCTTTTGAAAATTACCGATCAAACGACTTCTTCTTCCCCCGGCGCCCACGTCTTCCAAATAGAACAAGAATCGATCAATCTGTCTTCGCTCCTGCAACAACTCAAACAAATTGAAACGCAGCATCAACAGCGTTACGGCACCTATTCTCGAGCAACTGCCAAAGAAGATGCTCAGGTTCAAAACAGTACCGTTCTTTTATCGCAGCATGAAACGGTCGAAAAAGAATTGATCATAACCCCGCCTCACACCATTGAAGGGCTGCTCATCCGGCCGTTTAACCATGTTGAAACGGATCGCTATCTATTTGAACTTTCTTATCCCCTCTCCGAGTTAACCATTATCGATAAATGGGCCCGGCGCAGCACCCGCGTTTGGACTGATCCATCTTCAGGTTATTCTCAAACCGAAGATGAAAATCTGTACGCCACCTTCATGTTAATGGATGGCTCACGCCTCACCATTAGCGCCAGAGCCGGAGGAAACCAGATCGTGGAAGTGGATCTGATTAAAAGTATTCAACACATTCATTGCGGTCATGGACAGCCGATGAAACTGGATACCACTCCCTATCGTTTAAATATTCACCTCACCACCGATGGTTTTGAAGCAGACGGCAACATTCCGCGCGGTTTTGTCCTTTTTGCCGGCGGAGATGGAAACGACTGGTTCACCGTAACCGGTAAATTGATCTGGGGTCACAATACCAACGCCAGCACTTATAGTGCAACCGGGCACCGACCCGAAACCGGCGTAGCATCCAACATCAGTCAGGATATTTCATACCATCAGATCGAAAAATCGATCTAAGCAACTTCATCAATTTGTTTCAAAATTACAGCCTGTTCCGGTTTTAACCAGACATAAGTCGAATTATTGTTAAGTAGTTCAAACGGTTTGTTTGTCAACAAAACCCGCCAGTTTCTTTTCCTCAATTCGTTTCCCATAAAAAAACGCAAAGATCTGCGTCCAAAATTTAGAATTACCAGAATGGTTTCATCTCCATCTTGCCGCAAATACGCCAGAATGGAACGCGGTTCAAAGGTCAGTGAGATAAATATACCATTTTGAATTGTTTTTTCTTCTTTGCGCAGACGAATCAGTTTTTTATAAAAATGATAAAGTGAGCCAGCATTCTCTCGTTGCGCCAGAACATTCCTTTCCATATAATCCTCATGCAGCGGCAGCCAGGCCTGTCTATCACTGAAACCGGCATATTTACTTGCATCCCATTGCATGGGCGATCGGCAGCCATCCCGTCCGCTGTAAAATGGCCAGTATAGTTTTCCAACCGGATCTTGAATCTGCCGTCGTGAAAGATGAATATCGCGCATGCCAATTTCTTCACCATAATAAAGGAACGGCGTGCCGTGTTGTGTTAACAATAAAGCTGCCGCGACTTTTAACCTTTCGTCGTCTTCTCCTCTTCCAAAGCGGCTGGCGCTGCGTTTGACATCATGGTTATTTAAAACATAATTCGGGTAAACATCCCCGGGCAAAAGATTCTCCCAGCGTAGAATCGCTTCAAGATACGCTTTTGGTTTCCAGGAATTTCGCAAAAATTCGAAATTAAAAGCAGCATGTAATTTATCCTTCCCCGAATAACCGGCAGCCTTTTCCGCGCCATCCAAAAAAGTTTCTCCCACCAGGTACCGTTCGGGGTAAACATCCACCAGAGCCCTGATATCTTTTAATAACATATACATTTCAGGTTGATCCATATCGTGAATATGTTTTAACCGATCAAAACCGCGAATGCCCGGGCGTGAAGGATTATCTCTAAAATCCCTGTCTTTAAAATAAAGATTAAATACATCCAACCTGAAACCGTCTACACCCTTATCCAGCCAGAATTTAAAAACATCCAACATCGCCTGGCGCAAATCAGGGTTACGCCAGTTTACGTCCGGTTGTTCTTTATAAAAAAGATGCAGGTAATACTCTTGCGTTTGTGAATCATACTGCCAGGCGCTGCCGCCAAAAACCGATTGCCAGTTATTGGGTTTCTCCCGCCAGATATACCAGTCCCGGTAGGGATTATCTTTCGATTGGCGTGCCTGCATAAACCAGGGGTGCTGGTCTGAGGTATGGTTTAATACCAGGTCCATCACAATGTGTATATCCAGCCGGTGGGCTTCAGCTAACAACCGATCAAAGTCGGCCATCTTGCCAAAACAAGGATGAATACCGGTATAATCGCATACATCATATCCAAAATCAACATTTGGCGAAGGATATATGGGCGACAACCAGATGGCCGACACACCCAAAGTGTGCAAATAATCCAGTTTTGATATAATGCCATTGATGTCGCCAATGCCATCCCCATCACTATCTTTAAAAGACCTTGGATAGATTTGATAAATAACACCGTTTCGCCACCATAAATTTTCTTTGTCCATGTAGCCTCGCTGCCCCTTTGGATTGACCTTTTTTCATTATATGACGCAGAGAAAAACCTTGCAACACATACTA
>JAJTBH010000467.1 GCA_021287005.1 Anaerolineae bacterium | reverse complement strand
GCCAGGGATGCGGGTTTTGACAATCCGCAAAACATTTCCGGCAAAGACGATTTCAGTCTTTCCTGGAAAGAACAGGCTCCATACTACCGAAATGATGACATGCAGGTAATAAACAGTGGTGAACCCAAAAAAAATATTACAGAGCCTCTTACGACTTCAACCGGTGACACACTCTGGATTCGCACCAGTAAAGTTCCGCTTCCGGGCTCTGATGGCAAACCTTCCGGAATTCTTGGCGTTTACGAAGATATCACTCACCAGCGTTATCTTGAAGAACAACTTGCCGAAAAGCAAAAAATATTAGAGTCGGTTACTGCCTTGGTGCCGGACCTGGTTTATTTATATGACATTCAACAGGACAATTTCATTTATTCAAACATTGTTATTAATGGCTTTTTTGAATTTGAACAAAACAATATTAATTCAATTCGTGATCAAAATTTAGTTAAACGAGTCCATCCTGATGATCTTTCATCACTCAATTCGCACCTGGAAAAAATCCAATCGACGAGCTCTGAAACAATTTTTAATACACAGTTTAGGGTACTGAAAGATAAAAACGAATATTGCTGGTATTTACTGAGAGAACGTGTTTACCAACGTGATGTTGAAGGCAACCCGAAAGTGATTTTTGGCGTATGCCAGGATATTAATGAGCGTGAAGTTTCAAGCGAAAAATTACGTGCCAGTGAACAAACTTTAAAATTATTTGTCGAATATGCCCCCGCTGCGATTGCCATGTTTGACAAACAAATGAATTATATCGCCGTCAGTAATCGTTTTTTAATGGACTATCGATTAACCGAAAAAAATATCATCGGTTTAAATCATTATGACGTCTTTCCTGAAATCTCCGATCGTTGGAAGGAAATTCACCAGCGCTGTCTTCTCGGCGCAACAATTAAAGCGGATGAAGACCCCTTCCCGCGGGCTGACGGTTATATCGACTGGGTGAGGTGGGAAATCCGCCCCTGGTATGATTCTTTCTCAAATATCGGAGGTATTTTATTATTATCCGAAGTTATTACGGAACGGAAGGAGGCTCAGGAAAAATTATTTTTAAGTGAGCAGCACTTACGGGCCATTATTCAAACCTCTTATGACGGTTTTTGTATCCTTAATAATTCCGGTTATTTTTTAGATGCCAACCAGGCTTTTTCTCTTTTAACCGGTTATTCACAAAACGAATTATTAACCATGCAGATTATTGACTTCGAGGTGTTGGAGTCGCAGCAAAACATAATCAACCGAATTCAAAAAATTTCCCAAATTAAATATGACCATTTCGAAACCAGGCACCGCCGTAAAGACGGCAGCATTTACGATGTGGAAATCAGTGTTTCATATCTGGATATTAACGGTGGAGAGATGATCTGTTTTTGCCGGGATATTACACAACGCAAACAAACAGAAATATCACTCCGAACCAGTGAAGATAAATATCGAAAATTATCCGCCGAACTGGAACAACGAGTTCAGGAACGGACAGCCGAAGTCCAGGACCTCTATGATAATGCGCCTGTTGGTTATTTCTCATTGGATACCAGTGCTTGTTTTTCAAGAGTAAATCAAACGGTATTACAATGGATGGGTTATCACCCTGAGGAAGTTATCGGGAAACCATTCACCAATTTTATTCTCCCTGAAAATTTATCTTTCTTTTTACAAAGTTTTACCGTATTTAAACAAACCGGTCTGATTAATGAGTTTGAAATTGAGCTGATTAAAAAAGATGGTGGAATCCTGCCGGTCTCCATCAATTCCACTGCAATTTATAACAACCGTGGTGAATTTTTATCCAGCCGGACGACCATGCAAAATATCAGCCTACGTAAAGCGGCTGAAGCTGCGTTGAGAGACAGCGAAGAACAGAATCGTTTATTATTTGAAGAATCTCCCGATGCAATATTATTAATCGATAAAAGCGGAAAAATTTTACGCGTCAACCGGGCCCTTGAATCCTTAATCAAATTGCCGCGAAAAGTATTATTAGGGAAATTTGTTCCGGATATAAACATAATCAACAGAGAAGATACATATTATTTTTACCAGACTGTAAACAATGCTCTAAATAATCCCGGTGCTCTAACCGCAGCGGAATATCGTTTGACCTTAAAAGATGAATTTAAAAGCGATGTGGAAAGCCACTTTTTTGTCGTGAAGTTTGGTGGAAGTAATCACCTCTTGATAACCACGCGTGACATTACTTCGCGTAAACAGGCAGAGAAAGCGCTTTGGCGCGCCAACCAGGAACTGGAAAAGGCAATGCGTATGCGCGATGAATTTATGGCAAGCATGAGCCATGAACTGCGCACACCTTTAACCGGCATTCTGGGGCTCTCTGAAGCCCTGCAGGAAATGGTGTATGGTTCGTTAAACGACAAACAATTGCATGCCTTAAGTAACATTGAAATTAGTGGAAGGCATTTGTTGGAATTAATTAACGATATTTTGGATGTATCCAAATTGGAGGCTGGAAAACTTGACCTCCAAATTCAGAATTGCGGCATAAATCAAATTTGCCAGTCCAGTATTCAATTGATCAAAGGTTTAGCGCAGAAAAAGAAACAGGAAATTCGATATTCACTTCCTCCCAATGAAATTTATCTACAGGCTGATCCACGCAGAATTAAACAGATTATCGTCAACCTGTTAAGTAATGCAGTGAAATATACACCGGAAGGCGGCGAGTTTGGCCTGAATATCACCTGCAACGAAGAAGATCGTCTCATTACCATTAACGTGTGGGATAAAGGCATTGGCATAAAAACTGACGATTTACATAAGTTATTTCAACCTTTTGTGCAGTTGGATAGCAGTTTATCGCGGCAGCAAACCGGCACCGGCCTTGGTCT
>JAJTBH010000007.1 GCA_021287005.1 Anaerolineae bacterium | reverse complement strand
GTGTTCAGGGTCAGCACATTATTAACCGGCGGTTTAAGCGCCCAGATAATGTTGGGTAATAATTGCAGGGCATAAAATAACAAACCCGCCAGAGAGAAACCGAAACGATAATTTTGCATAAGTCCCCGGTTTTAAATTATTAAAGAAGCTTCCAATAACTCAACGGCTTTTTTCAAACCGTCCTCGGCTTGCAGTTTCTCGGCCAGCAAGGCGGCGCGAGCGGCCATTTCGCCGGCAGCCGGGCCTTCGCTCATTAAACGCACGGCGGCGGTCAGGTTGGTTAATGTCAGCCCGGGACGGGGGATATATTTTGGTCCAAGGCCGAGCCTGGTTATCCGCTCACCCCAGAAAGGTTGGTCGGCCATGTAAGGAATGATCAGCGTGGGGCGTCCGGCGAGCAAACCGGCGGCTGTGGTTCCCGACCCGCCGTGATGAATGACCGCCGAAACCCGCGGAAAAAGCCATGCATGCGGGGCGGATTCCAATAAATAAAGGTTTGAACCGGCTGCGTCCACCGGCGCGTGGAGCCCGGCCCAGCCGGTGTGCAGCACGGCGCGCTGCCCGGTGAGGCGCAGCATGTTTTGAACCATGTCGGTCAGGGCCTGCCCACTGTTGCCGGTCATGCTGCCAAAACCGATATACAGGGGCGGCGGCCCGGCGTGTAAAAAATCTTGCAGAGCGGCGGGCGGCTGCCAGGGTTTATCTTCCTTCAGAAACCAGTAACCGGTGGTATGGTAACCGGCCGGCCAGTCTACCGGGTGCGGCACGACCAGTGGGCTGTAAGCGTGCAGCACCAGGATGCGTTTGCGCGCGTTTATATACTGTGCCGGCGTGCAGGTGGGCAGATCGAGGACTTTTTGACGAAACAGGTTAGTTTTTTCACCGTATAACTGCCAGGGAACGGGCTCCAGCAGCAGGCGGTCAAACCAGTAATTAACGGGACTGTTGGAGGCCGGTAAGGGATTAACATGCGAAAGCCATCCGCAGCGCGAGGCAACCAGGGAAGGCTGTAGGGGCATGCTCACCTGGGGAATATCAAGCTTTTCGGCAATAGCTGCGCCATAAATATCGGAAGTAAAACTGCTGATAATGATTTCGGCATCTCGAGCGGCTTCCCAGGAATCCTGTAGAATCTGCCAGCCGTAGGTTTCCACCAGGTACTTAATTTGCTCCATCTGCGTTTTGGGTTCCAATCCATGATCCACCCAGATGCGGCCATGTTCACTTTCCATGAATTCCTGGATATTCACCCGGCTGGGGGCGGCTTCAAGCCCGTGAGATTTGATCCACGGGGCAAAATTTTCACTGGCTAACAGGCGCACATGATGGCCGCGAGCCTGCAAAGCTTTGCCAAAGGCAATGGCCGGCTGCACATCGCCGCGTGTGCCGATGGCCAGGATGGTGATGCGTTTGGGTGAGGTCAGGTGGTTCGTCTCCATAAACTTTCCGATCAATATAAATTTTACTTTATGTTATAACAATTTTTTTGTCAATTCATTGTGCGTTGGACTTGAAAAAACCTTGTAATTAAATAAAATAAGATAAATATCATGTTATAAGGCGTATATTATTGCGTAATTAAAAACGATGAAGGTTATAAAACAATTAAAGGAGGGAACATGGCAGTCCGCAAATCAGCGTGGATGGTTTTATATGTGGGCCGGATGGAGAAATGGATTTTATGACCTGGAATTGGGACGACGCCTTAAAGGAGTATGTCGATTCCATCACCCACCCGGTGGATTGTATTTTACTCGGGCGAAAACTTGCCGAAGGTTTTATTCCCTATTGGGCAGCGGTGGCAGCCAACCCGGATGACCCGGAATTTTCGGCCGGTGTAAAATTTACTGAAACGCCCAAGATCGTTTTTACCAGGACTTTAAAACAACCCCAATGGGAAAACAGCGTTCTGGCGACGGGTGACCTGGTGGAAGAAGTTAACCGATTAAAAAACAGCCCGGGCGGAGACCTGATTGTTTACGGCGGCGCTGAATTTGTTGCGGAACTGATTCGATGTGCCCTGATTGATGAATATCATTGTTTCGTCAATCCGGTTGCCATTGGCCAGGGTAAAACCATATTTAACCGGCTGGAGGATAAACAGGATTTAAAGCTGGTTAAAACACAAAAATTTGAATGTGGAATAATGCTGCTAAAATATATACTTAAGTAAAAAGATGTTTTAGTGTTTTAATTTAATCTCTGTTTGTTTCCAGATAATCCATGTAGAATCAATAAAAAGAATTTTTATTCCGGTTTAACCGGAATAAATTTTGATTCTTTAAAATGAAAGGAGACAGGCGCTTCGCCCTGTTTTAACCCTACAGGCGACGCGTTATTTTCTCATGGATGCCGATACCTTATCGAAAAAAATAAACCGGCTGCGGGTGACTTTCCGCTCCGGAAAAACCTTGGCGCTGGAATGGCGCCGGTCGCAGTTGCTGGCGATGCAGCGTATGTTTCAAGAGCACGCCGCTGCATTTGAAGATGCCCTGAGGGCCGATTTAAACAAATGCGGTTTTGAGAGTTATGCCACCGAAACCGGTTTTTTGCAGCACGAAATTGTTTATGCCCTGGCGCATGTTAAAAAATGGACGGACTCGCGGGCTGTCGCCACACCCATATTTCTGCTGCCGGCCAGCAGCCGGGTGATGTTTGAACCGCTGGGGGTGGCATTAATCATGGGCGCCTGGAACTATCCCTTGCAGCTCACGCTGGGCCCGCTGGTGGCGGCTATTGCAGCCGGCAATGCGGCGGTGATTAAGCCGCCGCGCACGGCCAAAGCCGTTTTTCAGGCCATCGGCACCATCCTGCCGCAGTACCTGGATGAAGAAACGTTTCTGGTGATCGACGACGATACACCCAATGATTTAATTCTGGAACAGCGATTTGACAAAATCTTTTTCACCGGCAGCGCCGCCACCGGCCAGGTGGTCATGCAGGCGGCCGCCCGGCATCTGACCCCGGTGACGCTGGAACTGGGCGGTAAGAGCCCGGCGATTGTGGAAAAAAGCGCCAATTTACGCGTGGCGGCCATGCGGATTGTGCAGGGGAAGTTTTTTAATGCCGGGCAAACCTGTGTGGCGCCCGATTATGTGCTGGCGCAGGCGAGTGTCAGCGA
The DNA here is from genome assembly GCA_021287005.1 of Anaerolineae bacterium. GTDB lineage: Bacteria > Chloroflexota > Anaerolineae > Anaerolineales > Anaerolineaceae > JAJTBH01. Next base: position 25,455 of record JAJTBH010000007.1, on the reverse strand, counting down.
GGCTTTAATCGCCGAACTGGTAAAGGCCGTTCATGAATTTTACGGCACGGACGCCCATCAGAGCTGCGAGTTTGCGCGCATTATCAACACCAAACAGTTTGACGCTCTGCTGCCTTTGCTGGCGGATGGCGAAGTGGTTTGCGGCGGTGAAACACGGCGGGACGAGTTGTTTATCGCGCCGACCATTCTTAAAAACGTTTCGCCGCAGGCCCCGGTGATGCAGCGCGAGATTTTTGGCCCCATTTTGCCGGTGCTGACGGTGCCGGATATGGACGAGGCCCTGGCTTTTGTGCAGCAGCGTGAAAAACCGCTGGCTTTTTATTTCTTCTCTGAAAATCGTGATTGGGTCGACAGGGTGTTAACCCATTCCAGTTCGGGCGGGGTGTGCATAAACGACACCATCAATCACCTGGTAGTGCCCGGTTTGCCCTTTGGCGGGGTGGGGCAGAGCGGCATGGGTAAATATCACGGCGAATGGGGCTTTCGTGAGTTTTCCAATGCGCGCGCCGTGCTGGAACATGCCACCAGTTTTGACCCGGCGTTACGGTATCCGCCGTATGATGAGGCCAAGATCAACCAGATGAAAAAACTGATGGAGATGTCTTTTCCGGCACTCTTCGAACGCCCCCTGGGCTGGTTGTTGAGCCGCTGGGGAGATAAAATTTTAGGATTGATCAGATAAAAGACCTGCCCTCCGGTTCCGGAGGGCAGGTCTTTTATTGTTAAGCGTTTTCCATCTGTTCAACAGATAAACGATCATAAGTAGTTTGGGCTTCGAGTACACTTTCAATGTGATTTTCAGCCCAGGCACGCACGGCATCCAACAGGTCGATGAGGGTATTGCCCAACGGCGTGAGCGTGTATTCCACTTTGGGCGGGATGCTGGCGTAAATTTTACGTGAGATCAGGCCATCTCGTTCCAGTTCCCTGAGTTTTTGAGTTAATACTTTGGGAGAAATGCCATCAATATCACGCCGTAATTCGCCAAAACGACGTGTACCATGCGCCAGACAACCCACAATTAACACTGTCCATTTGTCGGCAATGCGGTCCAATGCCAGACGGGTGGGACAGGCTTGATCATATACATTCCAGAGTTTATTGTTTATAGTTTCCATTAGATACTAAGTATTATATATATTACTATATTACTAAAAAGTGCTTACTTGCTATTATATAGCATTTTGATTAAACTAACAACTATAAATCTTTGTGAAAAACAAAATCAACCACAAAACAGGGGCAAAAAATCGCTCCGTAGAAGGAGAAATAAAATGACAATTCTTGTTAGCGGTGCCACCGGCCAGTTTGGCAGCCTGGTGGTTGCAGATTTAATCAAACGTGGATTGGGCGGTCAGCTTGCCGTCAGTGTGCGTAAACCCGAGCGGGCAGGCGCGTTGAAAGATCAGGGTGTGGATGTGCGCCAGGGTGATTTTGATGACCCGGCTTCGTTGGCGCGCGCTTTTGCCGGGGTGGAGCGATTATTGTTGGTTTCCACCACCGACGATAACGAAACGCGCATTCGCCAGCATAAAACAGCCATAGAGGCGGCCCGCGCGGCCGGGGTTAAGTTTATTGCTTATACCAGCATCGTCAACGCCGGGCAAAATCCGTTGGTGTTGGCCGAGGTGCACCGCGCTACTGAAGCAGCTATTCTGGCCAGCGGCATCCCTTATGCCTTTTTACGCAATAACTGGTACCTTGAAAACGAGCTGGGTTTTGTGCAGGCTGCCCTGGCCGGGGCTGCCCTGCGCACTTCCGCCGGGCAGGGCCGGGTGGGTTGGGCCTTACGCGCCGATTATGCCCTCGCGGCAGCGGCTGTGATGGCTACCGGCGGGCACGAAAACAAGACCTATGAACTTTGCGGAGCGCCGGCGACTTACGACGAACTGGGTGCTGCTCTGGGGCAGGCGTTGGGGCGCCCGGTGGCGGTGGAACATATCAACGATGCCGCCTATGCCGAGAGCCTGGCAGGCAGCGGATTACCCGCTTTTCTGGTGCCGGTATTTGCGGATATGGCCACCAAAATCCGAGAAGGCGCATTGGATAAAACCAGCAGTGATTTCCAAAAACTGATTGGACGCCCGGCCAAACCACTGACAGAGGCCGTGGCACAGTTGGTTAACCAGGTTCAAAAACGCTGATTCAAATTTATTGATAGGTCAAAAAAGCGTTTCCCGGCAAAGGAAACGCTTTTTTATTTAATGATGAAAAACCGCTTGCAGGGATTAACCGAACTGATTCATAATAAACCAGTCGAACATTGCATCTGAAATGAAGCGGCGCAGCAGCACGATTTCGGACATATAACCGGCTCTGTAACGCGCCCGGGGTTTGGGGGCGGCGAGCGCTCTGACTATCAGGTTGCCAATCACGGAGGCTTCCGCGTTATGATTCTCGGTGGCCGAGATGGCCTTAAGCACCCGGTTGGCCAGGTCTTCATAGGCTGATCCTCGAATGGTTTTTTCCAGATTCTGCATGGCAATAGTGCCCCATTCCGATTTAACACCGCCGGGCTCAATGACAATGACATCAATGCCAAAAGGCCGCTCTTCATTACGTAGCGAGTCGCTTAAACCTTCCACGGCGAACTTGCTGGCGTGGTACCAACCGCCAAAGGGGGTAGCCATTTTGCCGCCGATGGAAGTGATGTTGACGATTTTGCCGCTGCGCCGGCTGCGCATACCGGGTAATACCAGTTGAATCATTCGTGCCAGGCCGAAGAGGTTAACTTCAATCTGGCGGCGGGCTTCGAGCATGGGCACGTCTTCAACAGCGCCATAAGAACCATACCCGGCGTTATTAACCAGCACATCAATGGAACCGGCTTCTTGAATGATGTTTTGTACGGCATCAACCATGCTCTGTTCGTCGCTGACATCCAGCTTGATGGGCCGGATGCCGAGCTCCTTTAAATCTTCCATACGTTCCAGCCGTCTGGCGGCGGCGTAAACCGTATAACCGTTTTCATTTAACGCCAGGGCAGTGGCTCTGCCAATGCCGCTGGACGCACCTGTAACCAAAACTACTTTTTGCATAGATCCTCCAGATCTTTAAAATATCCATTTATATAACTAACTAGTTGGTTATATTATAATAACTATTTAAAATATGTCAACCAAAATAAAAGATTTATGTTATATTGTTCCCATGGAAAAAAATGCGGAAGCGACCAAATCAAGGATTCTTAAAGCGGCTACGGATGAATTTGCGAGCTACGGTTTCGCAGGGGCTAGGGTCGATCGAATTGCCGCAGCGGCGGGCTGCAACAAACAATTAATTTATGCCTATTTTGGCGGAAAACAGGAATTGTTTGACGCCTTGGCCAGAGACCATATCCTTGCCGTTTTGGATGCCGTGCCGATTGACGCCAACAACCTGCCTGAATATGCGGCCCGTTTGTTTGATTACAATCGCAGCCATCCCCAGTTAATCCGGCTGGTGCAGTGGTATACCCTGGAGGGGGTGGAGTCTCCGGCAGCCACGGCGCTGACCCAACAATCCATGCTGGGCAAAGTTGAGGCCATTCAGGCGGCGCAAAAATCCGGCTTGATTCGCAGCGCGCTGCCGGCCGAGGAATTGTTGACGCTTGTTTTATCCATCAGCAATGCCTGGGAAATAGGTATGCACAATTTTCAAGACGGAATGAATACGGAAGCCTGTGAACGCCATCGCCGGAGCATCATAATGGCTGTGCAAAAATTAATTTCCTGATAAAAAGTGTAATAACCGGGTTTCAGATTAAAACGCCTGTTTTATGGAGGCGTTTTTTAATTTAATCCCTTGACAAAAATACATTAATTACTTACCATTAAGTAAGTAAAGAGGAAAAGATGAGAAAAGAAAGAGACGGCGATTCAACCAGAGAACTTGTGATTAATATTGCCAAAGAGGTATTTGCGGAGCATGGTTTTGCGGGTACATCGTTGGCGATGATTTCTGAAAAAAGCGGCATCTCAAACGGGTTAATTTTGTATCACTTTAAAAATAAGGAAAACTTATACAAAATCGTGCTCGATACGCTTGCCAGGGAGTATTTTGAAGCCATTACCGGGACGGTTAACCCGACCGGGCAGCCGGGTGAGGTGATGCAGAGTATGCTGCGTTCGACCTTTAAATACTGGAGCGAGGATAACGTTTATAACAAAATATCCACCTGGGCTTATCTCGAAAACAGGGGCGAATTAATTAACGAGGAAGTTAAACTGACGCTTAACCTTGCTTCAAAAATTGAGGCATTACAAACGCACGGCCTGGTTGATGGGCGGTTTTCGCCCTTTGTTTTGATGTGCATGACGATCGGGCCCATTCAATTTTGGATACGTCACCGTGAATTATTTAAAGAAGCGCTGCAGCTTGAACTGTCGTTGGAAGCATTAAATGAGTTATTCCTGGATCAGTACATCCTTTTGATTAAAAAGTTATACCAATCCGGGTGAGTGGCCGAGCCGGAGGAATATTTTGAGGGAAAATGAATACAAAAAAAGTTTTTAAATTTGGAAATTGGGTGCCGGTTAAGATGATTGTGGCACCGATGTTACTGGGCATTATTTGCCTGATGTTGGGCGTTGTGACAAACGGCTTGTTTTTTATTCCCGCCATGTTATTCATGGCAGTAGCGGTTTATTTTGCCACAGCCTGGCATTTATTTTCGCCGGGCGGGTTAAATATTCAAAGTCGTGTGCAAGACCTGGTGGTTAGCCACATTAGCTGGAAGGGCAGCGGCAAGGCCCTGGATATCGGCTGCGGCAACGGGCCTTTAACCATCAAACTGGCGCTGCGTTTCCCTGAGGCGGAAATTACCGGGGTGGATTTCTGGGGAAAAAATTGGGATTATTCCATGCTGACCTGCCTGGAAAATGCCCGCCTGGCCGGTGTGGATGGCCGGGTTACATTTAAAAAAGCCAGTGCTTCAGCCCTGCCTTTTGAAGATAATCATTTTGACCTGGTTGTCAGCAACCTGGTCTTCCATGAGGTGCAGGATGTGACCGACAAACGCCAATCGATTCGAGAAGCGCTGCGGGTCTTAAAACCGGGCGGGGTTTTTGTGCTGCAGGATTTGTTTCTGTTAAAACCGTATTATGGTACTTCGGAAGAACTGGTGAATGTGATTTATCAATGGGGAATGAAAAAGGTGAATTTTACCCGGACCTGTGATGAATCCTTTATTCCGAACCTGGTGAAACTGCCCTTTATGTTGGGAACGCTGGCTATCGTGCATGGGGTGAAATAGATTCAAAAAATCATAAATATCAACCAGTATTTCCTCATGCGGCTCAGAATTTATCGAAATTAAGGGTAAAAACACAGCAAAACAATAAGCGTGCCTTTGGGAGCACGCTTTTATTTTATGTTTGTGTTTTAATTAAATAAACCTTTAAATCCAGGAGAGACCCATGAATTGTTCCCGCTGCGGCGCACCGATGAATGTGGTAAAAGGCCAGACTTATCTCCACTGCGAATATTGCGGGGGGTACGACTTTCCGGACCCCAACCGGGATGGGGTGGTGTTGTTGGACGAAGCCGCGCCTTATGACTGCCCGGTGTGTAAACAGACGCTTGTTCTGGCGAGTGTTAATGAAGTAAGAATCTACTCCTGTGCCAATTGCAAAGGCAACCTGATTAACCAGGAAGTGCTGCTGCTTATTTTGCGCCTGACGGAACCGCGCAATTGGGTGGGCGACTTGCCGGCTGAAGCCCTGGACAGAAGCGAACTATCACGAAAGTTAAGCTGCCCATCGTGTAAAAAGATAATGGAGGCTTATCCCTATGGCGGGGCGGGCAATATTATCATCGAGGGATGTTATAAATGTAAATTCATCTGGTTGGATTACGGCGAATTATCCAGGGTCATTCGTTCTTACCTGCAAATTTATGATCATCCTTCCGGCGAGCAGGGCGCGAAAAAACGATCGATTTTATTCTGAGCAATTTAACCTTTTTTGATACCTTTTTAACCTTATGAATATTTATGAATTAAAAAACTGGCTGGAACAAAACGTAGAGTCCACACCGCAGAAAAACCCGCTGGAGGCGGCACAGGCCTGGGATGTTTTTAAAACGAGCTTGAATCAGGGGCCGGATGAAGCACATTGTGAAGAATTGGGATTCAGCATGAGCGCGGCGGTATATTTAAAGGGGGGTAATTTATTTGTTGACGAAGACCGTTTTCAAATTTATTTTGGCAGGTTAATCGACGCAAAAATAAACAAAACCTGGCGCACGGCGGAAATTATTTTTTATTATCGTTATGAAATGAATGCCCGTTTGATCGACCTGTTATCGGATCTTAAACAACAGGATATCGAAACCGCTTTTTGCAGTTCGGAAGAAAAACAGGAAATTTTTCGCAAGGTGGAAACCGTTTTTAATTTTGCCGACCGGCAGCAACTCATCTGGGATGAGGTGCGCCGCTTAAAAGCGGTTCAATCCAGTTTTCATTTCTGGATTCAATAAAAGCGGCGTTAAGCGTTTGATTTGCAGGCTCTTTTTTAAGAAAGGGGAAAAAGCATGTTTTCTTTAGCGGAAGCGATGGGAGATTTTAAAAAACAACTGGAAAAAGGGCTCATTCAAAGGGCTTATCGTGGTTTGATGGATTATATAACCGACCTGAAAAATTATTTTAAAAACAAATATCCCGATTATTATGTATCCGGCGCGTTGTATTACGGATATATGGATATGACCTATTTTTCTTTTATTCCGGATTCATTAAAACAGCGTCATTTAAAAATCGCGATCGTGTTTGTGTATGACAGGTTTTGTTTTGAGGTCTGGTTGGGCGGTTATAACAAACAGGTACAGGCTCAATACTGGCAGATGTTTAAAGAAAACGGCTGGGATAAATATACACTTGTAGCCGACCCCAAAAGCGTGGATGCCATTATGGCGCATATTCTGGTTGCAGAACCGGATTTCAGCGTCCCGCAGGAATTAACAGCCCAAATTGAGCAGGGTGTTTTAAAATTTATTGCAGATATTGAGCTTTTTTTGAACAGTCATTAATCCGGGGTGGTCAGGGTTTGGGACGGCGAATAAAATAACGATACAGGCTGTCGTAAGTTTTAACCCGCCGTGCGCCGGCTTTTTCAAGCACGCGGATTGAAGCAAAATTGTTTTGCAGCACTTCGGCTACGATAATTTTACAGGCCGGGTTAACAAAAGCCCATGCCGCCATTGTTTTTAACGCTTCAGTCATATAACCCCGCCTCTGGCAGGAGGGATCAATGCCGTATCCGATTATTACCCGGCCATAACGGTCCGGCGGGCCTTGAAAACCGACCACTCCGGCGCCTACAGCTTCCGATTTGATGATAATTAACCAATAAGTCAGCCAGAGATGGGCTTCTGCGGGAGATAAACACATCTTCTCCAGAATTAAATCTACGGCGTGTAATGCTTCAATCGGGCGGTTATCGCCCGGGATTCTGATTCCCAATTGTCGACCCAGGCAAGCCATATGCGAGCCATAAATTTCAAGCTGGCAAAAACTGAGCGCCAGTAAAAGCAGCCTTTCAGATTCAATACAGGCTTTTTGATTTAACATCTTATAAAAAATTCAGCCGGCGGGTAAAACGATGCCGGCTGAATAATCCATCCATAATTATTTTACAACCAATGAAGGTGTTTACACCTTAAAACGGCGGCGTTCCTGCCAGTTGAACATTAATCATCACCACGCTTAACACGGCTTTTTGCACATCTTCAGACTCGGGTTCACCGTTTTTGTTAAACTTCACAGCGTACCAGGCGGCATCACTGCGCACCTGGCGCAAATGGGCGCTTAAGCAGGCGGCAATTTTTTGTTTATCCTCCGCCTCGGCTTTGGCCAGACCCTGCACGTTGCGGCCGCGCAGGCGCAGGCAAACAGGGGTGTTGCTGCACAGGTTCTTCCACCAGCGCGCGTGGGTGAAAATGAAAACCTGACTGCCATTGATAGAATAACTGACCGGGGTGGAATAGGTTTTGCCGCTTTTACAACCGGTGAAGCTGATGATTAAAACATTTTTACTGACCAGACCGTGCAAGGGCGAATTTAATATAAATTTCATGGTGTGGTTAACCCAGGCAGGAACGGATGCCGCTTGTGACATTTTTAACTCCTTCAATGTTTAATGGATGGCGAAAGATTCACAGGGTTACGAAAAAGCGCCGCTGCCAGCACAATGACCCAGAGCATGTAAGCATAAGCGCAGATACGTTCATAGAGGCCCAGACCCGGAGTGGGCAGGTTGGCGGCGAGCTGTGCCGAAAAACTGCCGCCCCAGGCGCCAAAAACCAAAAAGATGACGGCGGTGAAGATCGTATAAATCAGGAACTTCCTGCCGAAGGCCCTTGCGCTGAAAAGCAGGGCGGGGAAGATGCATAAAAGCGTGCCCACCGCCGTCACAATGATATGCAGGGTATCGGACAGGCCGGGCTCAACCCCGCGCATGTGCACCGGAGCAACCAGCAGCCCTACCATACCCAACACTTCCTTTAAAGTAATCAAAACGGCGGTTATGCGCAGGGCTCGTTTCTGCCCGGCCGACATCCAGACTCCCAGGCCAAAAGCATATACCAACAAACTATATATGAAAAAAAGCGGCACGGTAACGGGGGCGGACGGCGCATCAATGCCGATTAATTCGCTGATGCTCATATCCGCCATGCTGTAACCCGGCCACGTCGCGGCGCCGATGCTGTTGGCAACTACATAAAGTATTGAAGAGAAGATGCCGCAAAATAGCAGCCCTTTTTGAATTAACAGGGTTTTTTCCGGGGCTGAAACTGCAACGGCATTTGAATTTAAACTACTTGTTTTCATTTATTTTTCCTCATTATTTTTGATTCAGACCTGAATCTGAAACGGGTCCCTGCGAAATTGAAATCAGGGTCAGGTTCAAGTCGCGTAAACGTTCAATCAGGCCATACAGCGCGGCCTGATCGGGCAGCGTGCCGGCCAGCAGGGTTTCATCGGCCTCCAGGTGGGTTAAACTTAATCCCGAAAACCAGCCGCTCCAACGTGAATAATCAAGCTGCCCTTTAATTTTGATCTCATAATAAAACGGCATAAAGGCCCTCCTTATGCGAGCAGGTTACGAACGGTTGAAGCCATTTGATCAAAGAAAAAACCGGCCGCTTTTTTAAACGGGTTTAAACGCGTGGGGTAATAATATTGTGATTCAAACCAGCCTTTAGCGGCGTAATAACGATAATCACAACTGCGCTCATCCAACATTTGTTTGATGCTGGTGCGCCCCATTCTGAAAAGCATCAACTTAAACAGAGTGGGCACCGGATAGGCCGGTTTTTGCAGCCATGCGTAAAATTTTTGGCTTTGTTCGGCCAAAATTCGTTCCATTTTTTGCTGCTCTTTTTGCGTGCGCGGGTCGAGAGCGGTCAGACAACTGCCGGAAACCACGTTAAACCCCAGATGGGTGCCGAAAAAATCGAGATATTTAACAATTTCATTACCGCCGCCAATGCCCTGGGAAACAATGCTGGTATAAACCTTGCCAAAATAACGCGGCCGGTGAAAGACAAAACCAAAACGGTCCAAAAAGACTTTCATCAGGCCGGATAACTGGAAGCTGTAATTGGGCGTGGCCAGGATGATGCCGTCAGAAGCGGAAATTTTTTCAAACAAGATATCCCGGTCGTCACGCAGCGGACAAAAGGATTCACCTTTTTCAAAACAGAGGCGGCAGCCGCGGCAGATTCCGAGTTGGTAATCGCTTAAGGTGATGATTTCGCAGTCGACGTCGCCCAGGGTTTTTAAGTGATCGACAAAGATATCCACCATTTCATGCGTGTTTTTATGATGGGCGCTGCCAACAAAAACGGTTACTTTTTTCATGGGTTAACTCCTTAACTGGTTCCCGGCACCGGCATACAAAGTCTTTACCGGATACATCATAAATATACCGTCCGGCGGGGACGGCTGCATCTGCCAAAGGGGATATAGAGGGGGTTATTTTTGGGATTTAAGCGTTAATCAAGAAAACCCAGCGCGCGGGCACGGGCCACGGCCTCGGTGCGATTGGCGGCATCCAGCTTGCGATAGATGCTGGCGGCATGTGCTTTAATGGTGCCGGGCGCCACAATAAGCTGCCGGGATATCTCAATGTTGGTGCGCCCCATAGCCATCAGCGCCAGCACTTCCAATTCGCGGGCGGAAAGCGGTTCGATTAAAGCATCCTGCTGGGGCAGCCCGGCCTCAACCGGTGCATTGGGCGGGAAAGCCACCAGCAGTTTTTGAACATAAACTTTATGTACGGGGGCGGGCGATCGAAGGTAAGCCGACAGCAGGTCGCGCAGCGGTTGGCCTTGCTCCAGATAAATGCGTATATAAGCTTCGGGTTCGGTCAGGTTCAGGCAGGTTTCCAGCAGAAAAAAAGCATCGGCAAAACGCTGCTGCCCGGCATAAGCAGCGGCCAACAGCAGGTCCGATTCGATGCGCCGGATAAGCCGGTTGCCGGCCAGGTCCTGAGTGGAAACCCCGGACAGGTAATTTTCCACATCGACATAACGCCCCTGTGCCAGACGGATGCGGGCAAGCGTCACCCGGTAATATTGCGGATAACGCTGGTAATCTTCGGCGTTTATCACCTGCTCGGCCCATTGGGCCGCCGAATCCAGTTCGCCGGCGGATAATAGAACCTGAATTCTCAAGGTCCGGTAATCTTCCGAAAATTCAACCGGCCGGGATAAATCCTGCAGCCGGTTTTCAAATTTATCCACTGTCTGAAGGGCGGCGGCATAATCAGCTCTGGCGTTTAATAAATGCACCAATGCCAGCAGACCAAAGGCGTCGGTCATGATGTTTTTCCAGGCTTCATTAACCAGCAGCCCTTCCCGGATATATTTTTCGGCTTCATCCAGGCTGTTCCAGTCATATAACACCGCCCCCAAAACAATCGCCAGGTTGCCGGCTGCCGAAACAGACAACTCTCTATTTTTAATGATTTCCAGATATTCACGACAGATGGCAGCGGCGGCAAACAAACGACCCTGAAACCAGTAAATGGTTGCCAGAAAGGGCACCAATGAAAGCACGGAGGTTAATTCGTAAGATGAGAGCGTGCTGTTTTGTCTCTTTTTTCGGATGCACTTAAGCGAAAATTCGACGGCCCGTTCCAATTCGTTGCGCCTTCCCAGCGCCATGCCGTATAAAATGTCTGCGGCGTCACGTAAAATGATCTCGGAGATGGGAATTTCATCCAAAACACCGTCGTCAGGCAGGCGGGTTAACTCCGGGGGCATTAAAAAGGCCAGCACCAAAAGGATAAAGGTCTGCATCCAGTTGCATTCGGGGTGTGTGAGCGGATTAATGGCGTGTTTTAGATCATTTATGAGCGGCAGAGCCTGTTCGATGTTGCCCTGATTAACCAACAGCCAGCTCTGGTATAAACCGATTTTGGGGTGAGATAATAACAGGTCGTGCGGCAGGTTGTTGACCATTTGCATCACGGATAAATCACCTTTAACCCACAGGTCGGGCCCGTATTCTTCAAACAAACGGGCGGCGTGTTGGTATTCTTGAATGGTTAAAAGATGCTGGATGGCCGTGCCGACCAGACCCTGCTGCTCCAGCCAGGCGGCCGCCTGCCTGTGAAGATTTTGAACCAGATCGGGGTGATGCTGCTGCAGTTGGGCTTTAAGTAAATCGGCAAAAAGATGATGATAACGAAACCAGACAAAATCATCATCCAACGAGATCAAAAAAAGATTCTGGCGTTCCAGATATTCCAGAATGGAGGCCGAAGGGGTGAGAATGGAAGAACTTTCATCGAGCGGCAGTGCATCACAGAGCGGGGCGCTGAGACGTTCCAGAATGGAGGTACGCAGTAAAAAGCTGCGAATTTCGGCGGGTTGATTGGACAGCACCTCTTCCAGTAAATAATCGAGGATATAACGATGGGTGCCTGAAAAACCCTGAATAAAAACATTGATATCCTGGCGATCACGCATGGAGAGGGCAGCCATTTGCAGCCCGGCTACCCAGCCCTCTGTGCGCTGTTCAAGCGTATTAATGGCGTCTGCATCCAGATCCAACCCCATGACCCGGTTTAAGAATAGGGCCGCTTCATTTTCGGTAAAGCTCAGGTCGGCCACGCGCAGTTCCAACATCTGGCCGCGGGCGCGCAGGCGTACCAGGGGCAAAGGCGGATCTGAACGCGTGGCAATCACCATGTGCAAGCTGCCGGGGCAGTGTTCGAGTAAAAAAACAACGGCATTGTGCACTTCCTGGCTGTTGATGAAATGATAATCATCCAACACCAGGATAAGCTCTTGCCCCGCCACATCCAGGTCGTTAATCAAGCTGGTTAAAATTGCTTCAGGCTGGGCTTGTTGCGATAAAAGCTGGTCGGCTTCTTTGCCGACCGGCAAAGTGCTTGTTTGTAATGCGGCAATCAGATAAAGCAAAAAACGCCCGGGTAAATTATCATCGCGGTCAAGCGACAACCAGGCGACGGGCGTTTTACAGTCCGCCAGGCTGCCGGTCACCAGTGTGGTTTTGCCAAACCCGGCGGGCGCAATCACCAGAGTCAGCGGCAGATGCAGCCCTTCAATAAAACGCTCCTGAAGGCGCGGACGGGAAACCAGATCCGCTCGAATAAAGGGCTGGCGTAATTTGGTCCTGATAATCCGGTCGGTAGGGCTCATGGCTTTTTTATATTAATATAGAGAGATCAAGGAGATATTTACAAATTTATAAACAATTTCATTATCAATTTTAGACCAATTAAACCGTTTGGACAAGCGCGACCTGATGGGTCCCCCGACATACGATTGCCGTTTTTTTGTCACATTTTTTGAGTCTTGCCCGGCGCCATGCAATAATTTCATCACGAAGTTTTTTACCATATAAATACCCATTTTCCTGTATTACCAAACCAATCGTAATTTTGTACAGTATTGGTAATAATGATCTTTATTACCCCATAAGGGAATTATTGCCATGACTCGCAAAATCCGGTTGATTCTTGTTTTAATCTTGGTTTTTACGCTTAGCGCCTGCGCGGGAAAAAGTGACAGTGAGGCCAATGTTGCCGTGATTGTGGCGCTGACGCAAACCGCGGCAGCCCAGGCGGCGGCTACGGCTGCCCAGCCCACCCCGCAGCCCGCTGCCAGCGTTATGGTGCCTCAGCCCGGCGCCACGCGCATTGAGTTAAAACCCGAATCAACCAGTGACTGGTATACCAACGGTGACCTGCCGGCCGGAGCTTCGGAACATTTTGTGTTGGGCGGTAAACGCGGCAAACAGACCACGGTTTACCTCAGCACCAACCCCGTTTCGGATAATAATAACCTTCTGGCAAGCCTTGTGGTTATCGGCGCTGACGGCAAACCCTTTACTACATCTCCTGCACTGTATTGGAGTTTGGTGCTGCCATCAGATCAGGATTATTTTATTGAAGTGCGTTCGATAAGCCCACAGGATATCAGCTACCAGATTGTGGTTAATCAATCGGAAACTTTGATCGACCCGGCTCTGGGTGAAATGTATGCACCGGTCTCTTCAGTGGTTTGTGAAGAAATTAAAACGATGGCCGCCCAGGCGTTGGGGGTCGAGTTTAACCTGCAAACGCCGTCTCCTTTCCTTGACGCTATTGCGGGCGAGGCCGGGCAAGGCTGCAGCATAGGCGCTTTTGGAAACGGCAGCGAATTCAGCAATCCGCCGGATGTGATAAACACATTGCTTAACTCGGTCGGTCAGGGTTGGACGTTACAGCCCAACTACAGCGCCGACGGTCCCACCGGTTCAATGATCGGGCTGACACGCGATATGGGCTTGATGTTAATCTCGGTCACCTGGCAGCCTGATATGGGCGTGCAGTGTCCGGCCGACCGGCCCATAACCGACTGCAACCTGGCGCCTGAACAGAAAAATTATAAAATCAGCCTTCAAATCGCACAGTACCAGCCCGGTTTTTCATTAGACGGGCATTGGGAAGATGTTTCCACCGGTTTTGTGCTGGACCTGAGCCAGGACTGGAAGACGATTTACGGCCAGCACAGCATCGTGGCCCAGGGCGGCAACAAAATCGATGCGCTGGATGCTTCGATCAACGGCAATTTGCAGGGCAAGACCGCCACGGTGCAGTTCCAGAGTTCTTTCGCCAGTGAACCGGGCACGGCCAAAATCACATATGTGGATGTTAATACCCTTCAATGGGAAATCATCAACCCGCCTCAAGGTGAATATTATCTGCCTGCAAAGGCAACTTTAACGCGCAAGTAAAAACTATGTGTAATACGCCCCTTTTCCCGGTTAATAAATAACCGGGAAAAGGGAGGGGGATCAGGCAATTGAATTTACATCAAAAGGAAAAAATAAGATGATTAAAAAAGCGTTCTGGGTTTATCTCGCTCTGGCTGCAATCGGTGTGATTTATGTGCTTATATCCAGCATTGTTCAAGCAAAAACCGACCTGGTTTCAAATATTATTTCATTGATATTTTTCCTGCCCATTGTGTGTCTGGCGCTTGAACTGAGCGGCCGCAAAGCACCGCTGGTGCTGTTGTTATTTTCACTGCTGCTTGTGGCGGCGCCGGTGGTTGGTATTATAAACTTTGACGGGGTAACCCTGGTAACCATTGGCAAGGTACTGCTGTTTGTGCCCATGTTTGCCGGTCTGTTTTATTATATTTACCGGCATATCTTTCGTCGAAAGGTCTATCAAAAACAAACCGGATCGATCTGAAAACGGATAAAGTTTAATTCCGCAAAAATAATAAACCCGAACATACCGGCGGTTGGAAAATTTTTTCTGCCGCCGGTTTGTTAAATCTACATGGCGTAAATGTCCCGCCCCATTTCTTTCGCGCGATACATGGCTTCGTCCGATTTTTTTATCAGGGTTAAAATATCTTCGCCCTGTTCAGGATAAAAAGATATACCGATACTGACCGATAATGAAATGGGCTGATTTTCGATCGTAACGGGCTGGCGGAAGTTTTCCAGAATTCTTTGCGCCACTTTAATCGCCTCGGCATGCGTTTTAATTTTCCAGAGCAGTATCAAAAATTCGTCGCCGCCAAAACGGGCCACGGTGTCAACCCGTCGCGAACAGTCTACCAGACGCCGGGCAGACTGAACCAACACCAGGTCTCCCATAGCGTGTCCGTAAGTGTCGTTAATCAGCTTAAATTTATCAAGGTCAATGGAAATTAACGCCATTTCATTTTTTTCGCGCCGGGCGTTGGCCAGTGCCAGTTCAAAACGATCATAAAACAACCTGCGGTTGGCCAATCCGGTTAACACATCGTGGGTGGCCATTTCCCGAAGTTTTTCCTTAATTCGGCTCTGCTCGGTAATGTCGCTGACGCTGGATATGATGCATTGTTCATTGTTAATTTCAATCATGTCGGCTGACAGAAGCCCGATCACCTCTTTGCCCGATTTGGTGAGCACGTTTATTTCATAATCATTGAGTTTGTTATATTTTGATAAATTTTGCAAAACGGCACCCCGGTCTTCCTGGCGGGCCCAGATGCGCAAGTCAAGAATCGACTTTCCAACCACTTCTTCGCGCCGGTATCCGGTGATTTTGCTGAAACCCTCATTAACCTCAAAAATCCTTCCATCAAAAACACGCGTGATAATGACGGCATAGGGGGCTGAATGAAAAGCTTTATTAAACTTTTGTTCTTCGGTTTGAACCTCGGCAAGCAGGCGGTAGGTGACCATTAAAACCAGTGCAATCACCAGCCCGATCATCAGGGATAAATAAGCCGTAATTGCAACCATGCTGGCCGGACCGGTCTTAAAGAAGTCGTTGGTTTCGATGGGGAAGATAAAAAGCAGGATAATTCGGACCAGGCTGACGAAAACATAACCAACGGCTATCAAGCCGGTTAACCGGGTCATGTTGCGCTTGTCAGGAGAAACCCGAATCAACAGCAACCAGCACATCTGTGCTTCAATGATGATGATCATCATTGAAACGCTGACACTACGCATGGTTAAATCTGAACGAAAGGCAAAATATGAAAACAGAAAAACAAACCCGATCAGCAGGATGATGTTATAAAAATGACGGCTTTTTATTGCGGTGAACCGTTCCAGACCGATTAACATCATCAGCGCACCGAGCAATATAAAGGTGTTTGAAAAGACACTCATTATCCATTCGGGTAAAAAGTGCGGTGAAATATCCAGACCGATGCCAATGACCTGAAAAAGCATATGGATTGCCCAAAAAGATAAACCTGCAAAACGCTGCCCATAGCGCCGCCAGATTAATATCATGGCACCCAAACCGATGATATTAACAATAAAATTCACGAATAAAAGCGTCGGGATATCCAGTTTCATTTAAAATTATCCCCAAAAAGTACACAATGTTTTTTCATTATTTGATTATTTTACACGATGGATACACAAGCCGTGCCATCACTTTTTGGTCAAATTACACGATCTACCTGAAAAGGCGGGTGACCAAGCTGTGTGAGAAACCTTCTTCTTTCGGAATGTTTAGAGGTGCACATGACAATAAATTGGAGCATGAAACAACCTGTGAGCCATTTAATAAAAATGGTATAGAACCTTGCGGAAGCTTTTTGAAAGAAAAAAGGTTTGTCAGTATATAATTAACCCGGTTTGGCATAATTTTTCCACACCACCCATCCGGCGCAAGTTGTAAAATTTCTTTTGGGCAAACCATAGATTAACGTACAGGATGATACCTGAAACCACTAATGGACTTATAACAATTATGAATTCTGTTTCCACTTCGAATTTACCTCCGGTTGCTGCTCAAAAAAATCAGAGTATTATCGTGGTTGGGGGAATGCTGGTCTTACGCACCCTGTTGTTAGTCTTGTCTTACTTTTTGACGGCGGTTTTATTGACTGTGTGGGGCGTGCCGCAGCCTTATGATCAGGCGCGCGCCTGGTGGCCTGTGGCGCTGATTTTTATTAATGTTATTGTTCTCGGTCTGCTTTATAGCACCACCCGGCAGGAAAACGTTTCCCCGTCAGCCTTAATTGTTTTTAACAGGCTTAAGTTCAAAGAAGATGTATTTGCCAGCCTGTGGATGATTTTTGTGTCGATGCTGCTGGCCGTGGGGGCCACTATGGGGCTGGGAGCGGTGATGTATGGCTTAAAAACGCCGGCCGAACTGATGAGCCTCTCGAATTTGCCGCTGTGGGCCGTGCTGGCTGCGCTGGTGGTCCACCCATTAGTGAATGCCTTCATCGAAGAAATGACCTACAACGGTTTTGTTTTTCCGCGGCTGGAAAAAATGACCCATTCAACGCCTCTGGCGGTTATGCTGGTGACTTTTTTCTTTTCGCTGCAGCATATCGCCATTCCTTTTGCCTTTGACCTGAAGTTTTTAATATGGCGTTTTTTCTCTTTTGTGCCTTTATTGTTATTCTGGGTACTTTTATTTATGCGAAAACGCCGGTTAACTTCTCTGATTATTGTGCACTGGTTTATGGATATATTTGCGTTGTTAACCATTTTGTTTATTCCAATGCCGTAACGGGATAATTAATCGGCGGTAAAAATTGGGAAGGAAAAATAATGAAAGATGTTAATTTATTGAGCGCGCGCGAACAACAAGTGCTTGATTTGCTTTTACAGGGCAACAGCAACAAACTGATTGCCCACACACTGGGCATTTCCATTCGCACGGTGGAATTTCACCTGAAAAACGTCTATGCCAAATATCAGGTTAACACACGTCTGGAACTGGTGTTAAAGCTGACAAAAGTGCGGGATGATTTACCAGGGTTTTCCACAGTTGTTTTTTCGGATGCATTCGTTGAAAATAAACAAAAATCAAAAACAAACGAGGATCTGAAAATGATAAAACTATTTTTTACCCGGCAGGCGTTGATTGGCATAAGCGCGGCGTTATTAATTGGCATGTGTGGATTATTTGGATTAAATCGTTTCGGACATGCATCCATCAGCAGCCTGGCCCCGTGGGTTTTACCGCTGTTTGCAGCCCTGACCCTGCTGGGCCTGACGGTCGGCACGGTCGGAAAACTGACCCGGAAAACGGGAGTAAGGATCTTTATCAGCAGCCTGTTTGGAACGGGGGCGGGAGGCGTGTTGATGCTGCCGGTGACGGGATTCGTGATATACCCGCTGGTTAAATTATTCATTCAAATGGGGCTGATCAATCGCCCGGCCATCCCCACGAGCATCACCGAAGTGCTGCTTATCTTTGCCATGATTATGGTGTGGCTGGCAGTCGGGTCTTTGGTGGGTGTGCTGCCGCTGGTGATAATACCCGGCGAGCGGCGCATGCGGGTTATTTAATAATTTTTAAGATCTTTAATGGATTTTTTCTAAAGCTTTTTATATTACGGGCAAATTTACGTTATCCGGTTGTTCGTCAAAATATTCAACCTGGAGTGCTGGAAAACATTTTAAAGACTTTCCAAACAAGACTATCTGAACCTCAATCCGCGGCCTGTTATCCCCAATATTATTACTGATAAAAAAAGTGACATAAATAATGACAAGTGTCAGGATAAAACATACCTATCGTTAGGTATGAAAAATTGTACAATGTATATCAAGATAAAAGGTTGTATGAGCGTGATCTGTAGAGGTAAAAATGGTCGACGGTTTCCTTGAAATTAAACAAAACATCTTTGACGACAACAACCGCCAGGCGGATGTGCTGCGCGCGGAGATGAAACAAAAGGGCATTTTTATGCTCAACCTGATGTCATCGCCGGGTTCGGGTAAAACCAGCACGGTGGTCAGGACGATTGAAGCTTTAAGAGATGAAATGAAAATCGGGGTGGTGGAAGCCGACGTGGATTCGGATGTGGACGCGCAGACTGTGGCGTTAACCGGCACAAAAGTGATTCAACTGCATACGGGCGGCATGTGCCACCTGGATGCCGGCATGACCAGCCAGGGGCTGGCCGGCCTGGAAACGAATGGGCTGGATTTTATCATCCTTGAAAACATCGGCAATTTACTTTGCCCGGCCGAATTTGATACGGGCGCGGCCAAAAATGCCATGATTTTAAGTGTGCCCGAAGGCGATGACAAACCACTGAAATATCCTCTGATGTTTTCAAAGGTGGATATTTTATTAATCAATAAAATCGACGCCATGTCCTTTTTTAACTTCGACTTACAAGCAGCCTGCGAGCGCGTCCGGAGGTTAAACCCGCACGTTAAAATCATTCCGATTTCAGCCAAAACCGGCGAAGGCATTGGCGAATGGGCCGATTGGCTGCGCGCCGAAGTGAAAAACTGGAAAGATAATTAGCCCAACGATTAAGAGGAAAGCCCCATGACCGTTAAACTTAAAGTACTGGAATTTGCCAACAAAGTCAGCCGCAAAAAAATGGGTTCTAAAGCCGGGATCCAACCCACCGATCCTGAATATAAAATCCTTGAACCGGTTGTAACTGAAGAAATGGCCGAAGTAGCCCTCTGTTTAAAAATGCGCCAGCCGCAAAGCGCCGAAGAAATAAGCGCCTTGTGCGGCAAACCGCTTGAAAGGACGGCCCAGTTGTTGTGGGAGCTTTCGATGGCCGGTGTGTGTTTCGTCAATAAAATAAACGGGGTGGATAAATACTGGCACGATACCTGGGTGCCCGGCATCATGGAAATGATGAGCAACAACAAGGAAAACGTTAAAAAGTACCCGCAGATTGCCGAGTCGTTTGAAGCATACGGACGGGTACGCGGACCCATGACGGCGGGCAACTTCCCGGTGGGGGTGGGGTTGATGCGCGTCATTCCCATTGAAAGCGCCATTGACGGCAATTCCAGAAAAGCTTCTTATGAAGAAGTATCCAAATATCTGAACGACAACAGCATCTTTTCAGTTTCCGACTGCTCGTGCCGCACCGTGCGCGAAACCATGGGCGAAGGCTGCGGTCACTTAAAAGAGGATATGTGCATTCAAATGGGGCATGCCGCCGAATATTACATTCGCACCGGCCGCGGTCGTGAAATTACGCGCGACGAGGCTTTTGAAATCATCCAGCGTGCCGAAGAAAACGGCCTGGTACACCAGATTCCCAATATCGACGGTTCCGGTAAAACGCATGCCATCTGCAACTGCTGCGGCTGCTCCTGCCTTTCACTGCGCACGGCGGAAATGTTTATCAACACGGATATGGTGCGTTCCAACTATGTAGCGCATGTGGATAAGGATAAATGTGTGGCCTGCGGTGAATGCGTGGAAGGCTGCCACGTGAATGCCCTGCAACTGGGACAAAAAATTTGCGGCAAGACCCCCATCGTCATTCCCCAGCGTGAAACGCCGCGCGACAATGATTGGGGCCCGGAAAACTGGAACAGCGATTATCGTTATAACCGCCGGGACGTGCTCGACAGCGGCACCAGTCCCTGCAAAAGTAACTGCCCGGCGCATATCGGCATTCAGGGGTATATCAAGCTGGCGTCACAGGGTCGCTACAGTGATGCCCTGGAACTGATTAAACATGAAAACCCCTTCCCGGCGGTGTGCGGGCGCATCTGCCCGCGCAACTGCGAATCGGAATGCACCCGCGGCGACATTGATGCGCCGGTTGCCATTGATGAGATTAAAAAATTCATTGCCGAGCAGGATTTAAAAACCGACCGGCGGTATCTGCCCAAAATTAAACATGCTTACGGCAAAAAGATTGCCGTGGTTGGCGCCGGCCCGGCCGGGCTTTCCTGCGCTTATTACCTGGCGATTGACGGTTATAAGGTGACCGTGTTTGAAAAACAAAAAGCGCCGGGCGGCATGCTTACCCTGGGCATTCCGTCTTTCAGGCTTGAAAAAGACGTGGTGAATGCGGAAATCGACATTCTTAAAGAGCTGGGTGTCGAATTTAAATTGGGCGTTGAAGTGGGCAAAGACCTGAGTCTGAACGATTTACGGGCTCAGGCTTACGAAGCCTTTTACCTGGCCATCGGCGCGCAGGCCAGCCGCAAGCTGGGCGTGGAGGGCGAAGAAGCCGAAGGCGTTTATGCCGGCGTCGACTTTGTGCGCCGCATTAACCTGGGCGAGGCAGTCGAATTAAAAGGCAAGGTGCTGGTGATTGGCGGCGGCAACGTGGCCATTGACGTAGCGCGCAGTGCCACCCGCGTGGGCGCCGGGCAGGTGGACCTGTTTTGCCTGGAAAGCCGCAAACAGATGCCTGCACTGGAAGAGGAAATTGAAGAAGCGCTTGGCGAAGGCATCTCCATCAATGACGCCTGGGGCCCCAAACGATTTATCAGCCAAAATGGCCGGGTGACAGCGGTTGAGTTCAAAAAATGCATTTCGGCTTTTGATGAAAAGGGCCGTTTTAACCCCACCTATGACGAAAACAATACATTAACGGTGGAGGCCGATTTTGTGCTGGTCGCCATCGGTCAGGCCATCGATTGGGGCGGACTGTTGGAAGGCTCGAAGGTGGCGTTAAACCCCAATAAAACCATCCAGGTGGACGGCCTGACATACCAGTCGGCCCAGCCGGATGTCTTTGCCGGCGGCGACGTTTACAGCGGCCCGAAGTTTGCCATCGATGCAATTGCGGCCGGCAAACAGGCTGCCATTTCCATTCACCGGTTTGTGCATCCGGGCCAGAGCCTGACCATTGGCCGCAGCAAACGCGAATACCGGTCACTGGATAAAAACGACCTCGATCTTGAAGGTTACGACCGCCAGCCGCGCCAGAAGGCCGCCAAGCTTGAAACGGTAAAAATCGGCTTTCACGACCCGCGGCAGACCTTTAGTGAAGACCAGGTTCGAAAAGAGACCGAACGCTGCCTGGGCTGCGGCGCCACCGTAGTGGATGAAGCCCTGTGCGTGGGCTGCGGGGTATGCACCACACGCTGTAAGTTTGACGCCATTTCGCTGGTAAGGGTTTATGACGGCGCGGGTGCGGCTTACGAAGACTTAAAACCGATTGTGGTTAAACAAATGCTCAAGCGCAAAATCAAGATCACCGCCAAAAAGATTAGCCGGCCTTTGACCTCGATACTTAAGAAATAATCAAGTGGCATAGGGCGATTTGCCGTCCTCTCCTCGCGGCAAATCGCCCCTTTATGATTGTTGACAGATAAGGACGGGAAAATCTCGTGCATGAATTAGGAATTATGTTTAACGTGGTACGTTCGGTGGAAAGGTTTGCCGTGGAAAATGCCGTAACGCAAATCGATACCCTGGTGCTTCAGATCGGCGAGCTTTCGCCGGTGGTGCCGCGTTATATCGAGGCCTGTTATCCGGCCGCAGTGGATGGTACCCTGCTGCAAGAGACCAAACTAAAAATTGAAATTACGCCCGGCAACGCCGTTTGCAAAACCTGCAACAAGGTGTTTAATTTTCTTGAGAATCACAAACTATGCCCGGCCTGTGGGGGAAACGATTGGGAGATCATCAGCGGCAAAGAGTTTATGATCAAAGAAATTGTAGCCTGTTAGATTTATATAATCGACTTGGATGCTTTTTTCTGCGAAGATATCTGATTAACCCCGATAATTAAAAAAAGGCCGCTCTTTTGAAGCGGCCTTATTTTGGTTTTTGTCCTGACCTGCAATTATTCCGGCTGGATCTTTTAAATTTCCTGGTTTAATTCAGCCGCGGACAAGTTATGCTCTCCCCAGATCGACAATAAAAAACGTTGGTACTATTGCCGGTCGTAGAGATTTTTACCGTCCGTAAATTAAATTTTGCGGCCAATATCGTTCCCGGCGCGGATAGCCAGGGCGATGTTAAATGGTTGATCGCAGTCGCCAATTGCATAGGTTTCTTTGACTGAAACACCGTCAAGCAGTGTTTTGTTGGGCAGCAAGTCGGCGGCATTGATGATCGAGTCGGCGGGGATAACTGTTTCCCAACCGCCATCGGCTGCAACGGTGACCTTGCCATCACCAATTTCACGAATCTTGGAGCTGGGATAAGCTTTTACCCCAAGCGAATAAAGCGCGGTGGTCATGAACCGGTGGGCATGTTGAGACTGCTGTTTATCAAGATCTTCAATGGGGTTGGGCGTTACAATGCTGACCTTCTTTTTGTGAACCGTCAGCCAGAGAGCGCAGTCGAAGGCCTGGGCGTTTGAGCCATAGACGATGACGTTGTTGCCGGTGCCGTCGCCCGTGAAGTTGACAAAATCGATGACGGGCACGCTGCCGCCACTGACACCCACCTCGCCCGGCAATGAGCCGACGGCAAGGATAATGGCATCCGGTTTTTCTTTGTTGATCAGCGCGGCGTCAACTTCCGTTTTCAAAACAACCGTTACACCTTTCACTTCCTGTTGTTTGGTCAGATAGGCTTTAAGGTCGTCGAGATTTTCATGCGGCCCTTTGATCCGGCTGGCAAAGGCGAGCTTGCCGCCCAGTTCGGAATTCTTTTCATAGAGGGTAACTTTATGGCCGCGGGCGGCTGCGATGCGGGCGGCTTCCATACCGGCCGGACCGCCGCCGATCACCATGACCTTTTTCGAGACTGCGGCGGGTTCAAGCTCATAAGTCGCCGGTCCATTTTCGGTCATGACACGCTGAGTCAGAGGGTTAACACGGCAGTAACCCATTGCGCGGTTCATCTCGTTTGAACCAATGTGGCAGTGCAGGCAGCGCGTGCAGGGGGCGATTTCGTCAATGTGGCCCGCTTTCAGTTTGTTGACATATTCGGTGTCAACAGTCAGAGGGCGATTCATCAGATAAAAATCGACTTTGCCGTCGGCGATGGCTTTGTCGAAATAATCCGGAGCGTGGGCCGGGTCCATATAAGTAACGGTGCCGCACGGAATCTTGAGGGCTTTTTTGTAACGACCGACAATATCGATCAACATGCCGGCGCCGCTATGGTTGCCGATCAACTGGCCCTGCCAATGCCTTGAGAAATCCCATTGGGTGCCGTAACCGGTTGAGCCTTCAACACCGTTCAGAAGAAAATAAAGGTCGCTGGCAAATTGACACGGATGGTTGTCCAGTGGGCCCAGACGCAGATGCATTGAATCACAGCCGGCAGCCTCAAACAACTTGGCAAACTCGATTCCTTCTTCGATCGTCGTTACTTTATTAAACGGAGCGGTGACAGCGTTGTCGAGGGTTGCCAGGGAGGCATTGTTGGTCAGGTTGTCGTTTTCTTCGATACAGTCAATTAAAACCTGAACGACAAAATCTTTACCGCAGGCTGATTTGATCTGTTGGATACATTCGGTCACGAAGCGGGCGCGGTTTTCCAGGCTGCTTATGCCGTATTCATCCGTACGGGTATTGTGGAAACGTGAAAGGAAATGTTCGCCAAGGTTAAACCCGGCGGCGTTGATTTCAATGCCAGCAAAACCCATTTCCTGCAACAACTGCGCAATGGATACCCAACGGGCCTGTTCCGCAGCAATGTCTTCATGCGTAAAGTCATTTGACGATTTCGCTGAGAAGCCGTAGTGTTGGTAACCCAACTTTGTGCCGTATTTTCCACACTCGGCGACGAGTTTTTTGCCGAATTCTATGGTTTCAGCGGGTGTTTTACTGCCGTCGGCTGGCGGCTCCAGCGCTGCAATCATTTCTATCCAAATAAGTTCAACACCGCCCTTGGCGATGTTCACGTAATATTGGAACAGCTCATCGGTGAGCCCGGCGAGATAAGCAGCCGATCCGGCGGCGGATTTAACAATACGGTGATTGAGGGTGAGCGGGCCGATTTTTAGAGGAGAAAACAGCGTCTTTAAGCCGGTGGTGTTTTGACGGTAATCATAATCCTGCGGGTTGAGATAAGCCTGCGGTATCATTCCGTTTTCAACTGTAGATACTTCTGCACCGGCAGCGGGCTCAACAGCTACCCCGGCGGGCTCTGTTCTCGGCTTACAGGCCGTGAGAACGCCACCCGCGGTAAGGGTAAGTGCGGACCCCTTCAAGAAGTATCTTCGACTTATTCTGGTTGAATCTTTCGACGACGTCATTATTACTTCTCCTTGTTATTATTTTATTTCTTGTTTGGGATTTTTTTTGCCAACATTTTCACACTGGAAGGTGATGGTTGTGGCAGAATAAACATTTTAATGCGGATTCCACGCCTCAATTCATTTAACATAATTGTTCTATTGTCTAATAATCATATGGAACTTTATTTATTGTAGCATCGTTTTTCTTACTTGTTTACAGGTTTTTACACTGAATCTTACGAATATTGAGAGATCATCAGCAGCAAAGGGTTTATGATCAAAAAATTGAGGCTGGTTAAAAAATATTACCGTATTGATAGTGAGTCGTTTATTTATTGACTATAATTATTGCCTGTGGGCATAATAACGATATTCAACATCATAAATTGTTTTGACTCGATGATTTGTAAAGTTTGTAAAAACCATTTGTTTATTATTTAATCTGACTTATCAGTTTTGAGCAGCTAAAAACCTTTGATAAGTCAGAGAGAGATCATGATTTATCACAGTGATTATTATCTATTGAGGGGCTTTGAAAATGGACAATAACAAAAAAGATCTTACTCTCCTGTATAAAAATCTCTATATAAAAGAAACGGAAGAATTATTGGAAATCTGGCA
>JAJTBH010000466.1 GCA_021287005.1 Anaerolineae bacterium | reverse complement strand
TCCCTTTTTTCGGACAGACTTTTTCTGTGCGCGGAATAGCTGATTATAACACCGGAAATCATTCTATTTAATGTTTAGACAGGCCTTTTATCGACAAAACAGACTTTTTATTTCCACCTCGCCT
This sequence comes from Anaerolineae bacterium, assembly GCA_021287005.1. Taxonomy (GTDB): domain Bacteria; phylum Chloroflexota; class Anaerolineae; order Anaerolineales; family Anaerolineaceae; genus JAJTBH01. Next base: position 2,733 of record JAJTBH010000466.1, on the reverse strand, counting down.
GCTGCAATCCATTGCTTAAATCTGCCAAAACATGCCCTTATATGATTTTAATCAAAATGCTTTTCCATCACACCCTCACCTTGCCCGGATGGGTGACAAAACAACGTCGAGCGGTTAGAATGAATATAAACTTTAACTTTCCAAGAATAGAGGACCCCTGCCAATGAACAACATCATTCAAAATTTGATTAACAGCCTGCCCGAAGGCAAGGTAAAAATGGTTCAGGTGGGTTATTTTTGGACTCTGGTCTGCGTAAAAGTTAACGGTCGCGAACAATGCGGCCTGGCGGCATCCATGCACAACAGTAATTATGAACACAACCGCACCCCGGCGGTGCAGGCCGCCGGCCGTTTGCAAGACCGCATGGCCAGTGAACTGGCCGAAATGGCGCTGGCCGAAAGCCTGACCGAACGCGCCATCGGCATGGCCGCCATTAACGCCCTGCTGCCGCGTTACCCGGAGCAGTGGCGCACCGCCAACGCAGAAGAAGTGATTCTGGAAGAAGGTCGAGACAAACGCGTGGCCGTAGTGGGGCATTTTCCATTTATTGAAAAAATGCGGGATGAAATCAAATCCCTTAGCGTACTCGAACTGGCGCCGCGTCCCGGCGATTTGCCGGCCAGCGCCGCGCCGGATGTGCTGCCGCAGGCCGACCTGGTGGCCATCACCGCCACCACACTCACCAACGACACACTCGACGACCTGTTAATGTTGTGTCGGCCCGATGCGCGTGTGATGCTGTTGGGGCCGACTACACCGCTCTCGCCGCTGCTGTACAATCACGGCATTCATTTTATTTCGGGCGCGGTAGTGGAAGATGTTAACAAAGTTTCTCTGGGTGTAACCCAGGCCGCCAGTTTTCGTCAGCTCAGTCAGATGGGCGTGCGCCTGGTTACCATGCAAAAAGCCGATTAAATTTCCTGCAAGCGGGCATAATCTTCGGGTGTATCCACATCCAAAAGCAATCCAGCGTCAAACCAGGGCAAATAATCCAGCGTATATTTACTTAATATCTGGCGCGCGCCGGCGTCACCTTCCAGTTGCATAAAATCGGCAAAAGTCACGCGGTCAAACAACACCGGGTTGCCGCGCTGTTGGTCGATCAACGGGCAGGTTACCGGAGCAAGCGTGCGGTAATGGCGCTGCACCAGAGCCATCACCAGTTGAACGGTCATCTGCGGTTGGTCGCCCAGTAAAAAGGCAGCGGCCCCAACCTCAGGCGGCAGCGCCGCCAGCCCGGCTTTAACCGAAGTGCTTTGCCCGGTCTGCCAATCGGGGTTATATACCAGTAATACGGGCAAACCTTCCAATGCCTTTTCGATTTCGGCGGCAAATGCGCCGGTTACAACCACCACCGGTCCCAGCCCGGCATCCAATGCGCAGCGCACCGTATGGCGAATGATGGGCTCACCGCGCCATTCAAGCAGCAATTTGGGCTGCCCCATACGCCGGGCGCCGCCCGCAGCCAGCACCACCCCGGCCGTCGGCTCAAACACGGCGTGAATTTGATTTTCTTTTAATGACGCCACCACCACAGCCGCATAAACAGGCAGCAGGGCCATAGCCGCTTGCTGGGCCTGCGCTTGCATTGTTTCATCATCCGCCTGGTTTAACAGGCAAATCCGCCGCGCCTGAGCAGGCATGTTTTTAAGCCCGCCCTGCGGGTGAGCCAACACGGCCGCCAGGGCGGGCGGCGTAACCGGCTCGTTTAACGGCAGACCGCATAATTGCGAAAAAGTTTCGGCGCGAAAAACATGCGCTTCATCCAGGGGCAAACCCAGACCGCTTAAACCGGCGCAAACCACCACCTGCTTCACCTGCGGCGGAATGGGCGGCTCATATGCCGCCCAGGCTTTTAACGGCAGGCAGCGCGAACCATCCGATTCAAACAACAAGGGCGCTTGCAGTTCATCAGCCGCCTGAAATAAAGGCGGCAGGGTCTCATCCGGCAGGCTGCTCCAGCGGCCTTTGCCGTTATCCGGGCCGGTAAAAAGGGTTACCTCATTTTTTCCCGCTTTAACCGCCGCCTCAACCCGCTCTGCCGTGTTTAACACCACATGCCGGTCAGCCAGCCCGGCTTGCGCCAGCGAGAGGTGCGCCGTGCTTGCCAGCAGCACGGGGCCGCTGTATTCACGTGCCAGTCGAAAAAGCGAAATGGATTTTCCACCCGCCCCGGTCAATGAAAGACGCGGGGTTGGGCCCAATCTAAAAGCAGCCCTTAAAGTAGGAATCATCTTTACCCCTTTATAAAATAAATCACCGAAACTGCCAGGCCGATGCAAACCACAATCCAACGTAATACGGTCGGGTTAATATTGCTGGCCATTCGTCCGCCAACAACACCACCCAACCAGGCAAAAAATGCCATCACAGCCACCACCGGCCAGTTCACCTGACCGGAAAAGATAAAAAAGATGGCGGCGGTGACGTTCACGGCAAATGAGATGGCCTGTTTTATCACATTCAAACGCGTCAGGCTGTCATTATGGATTAATCCGAGAGCAGATAAAACAATAACGCCCAGACCTGCGCCAAAATAACCGCCATATATGGCGCTCAAAAAAATCGCCGGAGAACCGCGTAAGGCTTCGTTTGTGGATGTGTTTTGTATGGTTGTGGCAGTGCTTAAACTGCGGCTTACCAGCCAGCGTTTTAACCGGTCGGAAAACGCCAGTATCAGAGTGGCAAACAGGATAAAATAAGGCACCAGAATTCGAAAAGATTTTTCTCCT
>JAJTBH010000465.1 GCA_021287005.1 Anaerolineae bacterium | reverse complement strand
CCAGGAGCCCCTGGTTATTTTCCTTAATTTCTGTGTGACGCTGGGGGCCATGTTGTTGATGGCTTTAACCCTGCGCAGCGGTTTATGGCTGCGGTTTGGCCTGATTGACATGATTGCACAGACTTTTGAAATGGGGATTAATATGTTAATCGGCGGCAGCAATTTGCTGGCATCGTTAAAACAGGCTGAAACGGCCGTCGAAGGTGCACCCAAATGGAAACCCTGGGCTGTGGTTCGGGGCATATTACTGGCTTTCCCGCTGGTTTTTGTGCTGGCCATGCTGTTGGCTTCGGCCGACCCTATTTTTTCAAAGATGCTGAATGAGATATTAAATCTGGAACAGTGGGTTGAATATGCCTTGCGCGGTGTGTATATCATCATTCTGGCATATTTGTTAATGGGAATTTACGTTTATATTGTGCAGCATAGCAACAAGGATAAATTGATCGGGGTTGAAAAAACCTGGCCGGCGCCGTTTCTCGGTTTTACCGAAGCAGCCATCATCCTGGGGGCGGTAGACGTGCTCTTTGCCGTTTTTGTGGGTGTCCAGTTCCGTTACTTTTTTGGCGGACAGGCCAATATTCACCTGGATGGTTTTACCTATGCCGAATATGCCCGGCGCGGTTTTGGTGAACTGGTGGCAGTGGCAGTCTTGAGTCTGCTGCTTTTCCAGGGTTTGAGCACCATTACGAACCGCACACAGGTTAATACCCGCCGTATTTTCTCCGGCATGGGCATTAGCCTGGTGGTGTTGGTGTCGATCATTCTGGTTTCGGCTTTTCAACGCCTGTTATTGTATGAATCGGTATATGGTTTCTCACGCATGCGCACTTATCCGCATGTCTTTATGATCTGGCTGGGCCTGCTGCTGCTGGCTACCATCGTTCTGGAAGTGATTCAACGCCAACGCCTGTTTGCCCTGACGACCCTCTTTGCCGTGGTGGGTTTTGCCGCAACTTTAAACCTGATGAATGTGGATGATTATATCGTGCGCCGGAATGTGACGCAGATGGCGCAGGGTACGACCCTGGACGTGAGTTACCTGTCCGGCCTTTCGGATGACGCAGTGCCGGCCTTGTTTGAGAGTTATTTCACCGTTAAAGAAACGGCAGTCAAAGACGCGCTGGGGGCTAACCTGGCCTGTCGTTACGCCGTCAGCCAGACACGGCCGGTGATGGATTGGCAGAGTTTTAACTGGTCCAAAGTGCAGGCGCGCACTTTGTTTGAAGCCCATTCCGGCGAACTGGCGGCTTATCCGGTCTCGAAACCGGCGGATGGTTTCTGGCAGGTCAAGGTGCACGGGGTGGCACAAGATTGTTTATGGTAAACCGAATTAATTAAGGCAAAAAACAGCGCAGCCTGATTTAATGGCTGCGCTGTTTTTTGTGGACATTATTTAACGATAAAACGTATTTACCACGCTTTTTTTTGTAATTTTAATACCCAATTTTAAAAAAATTATTTTTTCCTTACCCTTTCCTTATGTTTATCTGATGGTTTTTTTGTTAAATTTGTACTCTAACCCTCAAAAAAGGGATTTATTTTTTTATCTCAATTGAAAGGATTAAAGTAGTATGGATAAATCTGCAAGACAAGGAAATAAGGGGTGGTTGGTTGTCGTTGCCGGCACCTGCGCGTTACTGGCGCTGGGTGTCTTATATGCATGGAGTGTGGTGAAAGCCGCCATTCCGACTGAATGGGGCTGGGCTGAAGCACAAAAGACACTGCCTTATTCAATTGCCTGTGTTGTTTTTTCGGTTATGACTCCGGTAGGTGCGCGTTTGCTCAGCCGTTTTGGGCCGCGCATTGTGATTAGTTTGGGTGGTCTTTTGGCCGGCCTGGGTATGATCATTTCCAGCCAGTCGTCATCTCCCTGGATTTATTCAATCGCTTTCGGCGGTTTACTGGGTACGGGCATCGGTTTTGTTTATGCCTCGGCCAGCCCGACTGCATTGCGCTGGTTCCCCGCATCCAAAACGGGCATGATCTCCGGAATTGTGGTTGCCGGTTTTGGTTTGGGCAGCGCCTGGGTAGCGCCTTTGTCGCGCTCATTAATTGCCGCAATCGGTCTTCAATCGACCCTGTTGTATTTGGGGGTAGGTATGCTGATTGTTGTGATTGCGTGTGCCCAGTTTATGCAGTTTCCTCCTGCCGATTACGTGGTGGCAGACAATAAATCGGTCAAAGTCAGCAATGCCGCCAAAAAAGCCGATTTCACACCCGGTCAGGTCGTGAAAACCTGGCAGTTTTATTTCATGTGGATCACTTTTGCTTTCGGCTCGGGCGCCGGTTTAATGGTGATCGGCAACCTGGCTTCGATCGTTAAAGATCAAATCGGCCTGGCCGCGGTCAGCGCTGTGGCCGTTTCGGCCCTGGCAATCGGCAATGGCACCGGCCGTGTTTTATACGGCATGCTCTCGGATAAAGCAGGCCGAAAGACCACCCTGTTGATTGCTTTCAGTTTACAGGCCGTTCTTATCTACCTGATGTCATTTTTTGTTAAAGACAGCCCCTATGCCAACGTGCCGCTTTTAATGGCTCTGGTGGCTTTAATCGGTGCAAACTACGGTTCCAACCTGGCCGTTTTCCCGGCCATGACCAAAGATTATTATGGCACCAAAAATTTTGCCATGAACTTTGGCGTGGTTTATACCGCCTGGGGCCTGGGCGGTTTTCTGCTCAGCCAGTTGGCCGGCTCCATTAAAGATATGTATGGCGATTTCACCTATGCGTATTATCTGGCAACCGCCATGTTAATTGTGGCTGCCGTGATGATGGCTGTTTTAAAATCCCCCCAGCCTGAAGAAAAAAAAGAAGAAACGCTTAACCCTCAACAGGCTTTAAGTGCTGATTAAGTAAGGTTGATTTTGCCTT
>JAJTBH010000464.1 GCA_021287005.1 Anaerolineae bacterium | reverse complement strand
ACCCGAAGGCACCATCGAATGGGTTGACGTGCCCACGCTGGAACTTTCAAACCTGGTCATGAAAGAAGCCGATATTATCCTTGCGACCGGCGGCCCCGGCATGGTAAGAGCCGCTTATTCCTCCGGCAAACCCGCGATTGGTGTGGGCGCCGGTAATACGCCTGCCATCATCGACGATACTGCCGATATCCTGCTGGCTGTAAATTCGATTATTCATTCCAAAACCTTTGACAACGGTATGATCTGCGCCAGCGAACAATCCGTCATCGTACTCAACAAAGTGTATGCCGCCGTCAAAGAGGAATTTAAGAAACGTAAATGTTATTTCCTGAATAAAGAAGAGACCGAAAAAGTACGAAAAACGATCATTATCAACGGCAGCTTAAACGCCAAAATCGTTGGCCAATCTGCTCCCGCCATTGCAGCATTATCCGCTGTGAACGTGCCGCAGGACACCAAGATATTAATCGGTGAAGTTGAAAGCGTTGATATCAGTGAGGAATTTGCACACGAAAAACTTTCACCGGTACTGGCCATGTATAAAGCCAAAGATTTTTCAGACGCTCTGGACAAAGCCGAACATCTGATCGCCGATGGCGGTTATGGGCATACCTCGTCCGTCTACCTGAACAGCGGCACTGAACAGGCCAAATTAGACCAATTCCAGGCGCGGATGAAAACCTGCCGTATCCTGGTAAATACACCCTCGTCACACGGCGGCATTGGCGATCTGTATAACTTCAAACTGGCTCCGTCGCTGACCCTGGGCTGCGGCTCGTGGGGCGGCAACTCGGTTTCCGATAACGTTGGCGTCAAACATTTATTAAACATCAAAACAGTGGCCGAAAGGAGAGAAAACATGTTGTGGTTCAGAGCGCCTCAGAAAATCTATATCAAGAAAGGTTGTCTGCCGGTTGCGCTGGATGAATTAAAACATGTTTTAGGGAAAACCAGGGCATTTATTGTGACCGACTCGTTCCTTTATAAAAACGGATATACCAAAACGGTTACCGATAAACTGGATGAGATGGGTGTTTTACACACCACCTATTATGATGTGGCTCCCGACCCGTCGTTGGCCTGCGCCAAAGAGGGCGCCGCGGCCATGCGCGCCTTCCAACCGGATTGCATTATCGCAGTCGGCGGCGGCAGTGCCATGGATGCAGCCAAAATTATGTGGGTCATGTATGAACATCCCGACGTGGATTTTATGAGCATGGCCATGCGCTTTGCCGATATCCGCAAACGTGTATATACCTTCCCCAAAATGGGCGAAAAAGCTTATTTCATTGCCATCCCGACTTCGGCCGGCACCGGTTCCGAAGTAACACCCTTTGCCGTGATCACCGATGAAAGCACCGGCGTAAAATATCCTCTGGCAGATTATGAATTAATGCCGCACATGGCGATTGTGGATGCCGACCTGATGATGGATATGCCCAAAGGCTTAACCTCCGCCTCCGGTATTGATGCCATGACACACGCCCTTGAGGCTTATGCTTCCATGCTGGCCACCGATTATACGGACGGCATCGCTTTAAAAGCCTTAAAATCCATTTTTGAATACCTGCCGCGGGCATATGCCAACGGCGCGTCAGACCCGGCTGCCAGAGAAAAAATGGCCAATGCTTCAACCATGGCCGGTATGGCTTTTGCGAACGCATTCCTGGGCGTCTGCCATTCCATGGCGCACAAGCTGGGCGCTTTTCACCACCTGCCGCACGGCATTGCCAACGCTTTGATGATTAACGAAGTTTTAAAATTCAACGCCGAAGAAGCCCCGACCAAAATGGGCACGTTCCCGCAGTATGATCACCCGCACACGCTGGCTCGTTATGCCGAGATTGCCGACTCCTTAAGAATTGATGGTAAAAATGACAAAGAAAAGTTGGATAATCTTATCAAGGCGATTGACGAGCTCAAGGAAAAAGTCGGCATCAAAAAGACCATTAAAGATTATGGTATTGATGAAAAAGATTTCCTAAACCGGCTGGATGACATGGTTGAACAGGCCTTTGACGATCAATGCACGGGCGCCAACCCCAGATATCCTTTGATGAGCGAAATCAAACAAATGTACTTAAACGCATATTACGGCAAATAATAGAGGAGAATCTTCATGAATTTACAGAAGGTAATTGCAATACGTACATCCAAAACGATCTATCGCGACGGCGATCTGGCTATCAAGGTTTTTGATGACAGTTTTTCGAAATCGAATGTATTAAACGAAGCCTTAAACCAGGCCAGAGTAGAAGAGACCGGACTGCTGGTTCCCAAAGTGATTGAGGTGGCCAAGGTTGAAGGAAAATGGGCGATTATCACCGAATTTATTGAAGGCAAAACCCTGGCGCAACTGATGGCTGAAGCCCCGGAAAAAATTGAGGAATATCTGAATCGTTTTGTCGATATTCAACTGGATATTCACAGCAGACGGGCACCGCTGCTTAATAAACTTAAGGATAAGATGGATCGCAAAATTTCAGAGACGGGTTTGGATGCCACCATTCGTTATGAATTACACACCCGCCTGGAAAGCATGCCCACCCATAACAAAGTGTGTCACGGGGATTTTAACCCGAGCAATATCATTATTCGTGAGGACGGTGCGGCTTATGTGTTGGATTGGTCGCACGCCACTCAGGGTAATGCCAGTGCAGATGCGGCACGCACTTACCTGCTCTTTCGCCTGGCGGGCGATGTTAAAACGGCGGATTTATACTTAAACCTGTTTTGCAAAAAGAGCGATACGGCGCGCCAGTATGTTCAAAAATGGCTGCCGATTGTGGCGGCATCACAGATGGTGAAGGGTAAACCCGAAGAACGCGAGTTCTTGATGAGCTGGGTGGATGTTGTTGTAGAACTGGATTAATGCTGTTTAT
>JAJTBH010000463.1 GCA_021287005.1 Anaerolineae bacterium | reverse complement strand
GAGGAATTATATGTCGAGAGCCAGATTTTACGTCTCGACCAGCAGCTCCGCTGGATTGCCATCCAGGGGAAAAAATATATCGATGAAAGTGATGATTCATTGCGATTTTTGGGAACCATTGTTGATATCACTGAGCGTAAAAACACAGAATTGTCCTTGCAGAATCGATTAAAAGAACTTGAAACGGTTAATCGCCTGGTGACATCGGTGAACATTAATGAGGGTTTACAGGTTATGTTGCAGACGTTTCTTGATGAAACCCTGAAAACCATGATGACAGAAGTTGGGTCGGTGTTATTATTGAATCCAGAATCCAATAAACTTGAATGGGTGGTCACAAAAGGTTGGTTTGAAAAAATGAAAACAACACCCATCAGTCTGGATGAGGGGATTTCGGGTTATGTGTTCACACATGCAGAACCACGGATTGTTGGTGAACTTAAAACCGATAGTGAGCTCTCAAATTTAATTCGCGAAAATGTTCCATCAAATTGGGGAGCCGCCATTCTACCGATTCAATCCAGCGAGGGCACAATAGGCGTGTTGTTTGTTGCCGTACAACGCCCCAGAGTCATCAGTCAGAATCAGTTTCGTTTATTAACAATTATTTCTCAATTGGTTGGCAATGCCATTGCCCGGGTCCGTCTGGATGAACAATTACGCTTCACCAACCGTGAATTACAGAATGAAGTTAAACAACGTGCTGCCATGCAAGATTTGCTGGCTGCGGAACGAGACCTGTTAAATACCACATTGATGAGTCTCAGCGAAGGGGTTATTACCACAAATGAGTCAGGATTGGTAACGTTTATTAATAAATCGGCTGAACAAATCACCGGTTATTCATCGTCCGACGCCTTAAATCAACCGCTTCAAAAAACATTCCGTATGTTGGATGTTGAAACCAATCAGGCAGTCGAAAATATTATCGAAACTCTCTATAACCTCGAGAAAAACCGGAACGATGATTTTCGCCTTCGTATTCCGACCCTGCTGACCGGAAATAATGAAAAACGATTGATTGGCGGCAGTATTGCATCCATTACAAATTTGAATAAGGTAACAACAGGGCATGTACTGGTATTTCAGGATATTACGGTAAAACAACAACTGGAAGCACAGTCGATGTTGTCACAAAAGATGGAAGCTATCGGTCAAATGGCGGCCGGAATTGCCCACGAAATTAACACGCCAATTCAGTATGTTGGGGATAATCTTGGCTTTTTAAACCGTGCTTTTATAAAAATAAACGATATTCTAAATTATTATCAAAGTAATATTCAAGCTCACCTTGAGAATTGTTTTACTCAATCTGATCTGGAAGAGATTGAATCACGTCTGGATGAGAAAAAAATAAAACGATATGTAAATGAAATTCCTACTGCCATACTTGAAGCAACTGAAGGTATAGAAAGGGTCCGAAAAATAGTCCTGGCTATCCGGGAATTTTCACACCCGTCGCAAAAAGAAAAAAGCGCGACGGATCTTAACCACGGAATAGAAACCACGATAACCATTTCACGCAATGAATGGAAGTATTATGCTGATATGGAAACCGAGCTCGATCCTGACTTGCCGTTGGTGAATTGCCAGATTGATGAAATTAACCAGGTGATTTTAAATATGATAATTAATGCATCCCAGGCTATTCAGGATAAAATAAAAAATACACCCGATCAAAAGGGGAAAATCCGAATAAAGACACGCAAAGGCGAAAACGATAAAGTTGTAATCACCATCGCAGACACGGGATCCGGTATTCCCAAAACAATTCTAGGACGAATCTTCGATCCATTTTTCACAACAAAAGGTGTTGGCAAAGGAACTGGTCAGGGACTTTCGATGGCACATAACATTATCGTGAATAAACATTCCGGAGTAATTAAAGTTGACTCGGAAGTTGGCGAAGGAACAACTTTTACCATAGAACTGCCAATTGATGCAGAGAAAGCGAGCCAGTAATGATATTAAAACAAAAAAAACACACCATTCTGTTTGTCGACGATGAGGATTTAATTCTTCGTGGAATTAAACGCTCCATTGACGAATTCTCCGAATACTGGGAAGTTGATTTCGCCAATTCCGGAAAGATGGCTTTAGATAAATTGGCTCTCCAAAATTTTGATGCAGTGATTACAGATATGTTAATGCCTGAAATGGATGGCCTGAGATTGCTTGAAAAAGTTGACGGCGACTTTCCGGGTGTATTACGTTTTGTTTTGTCGGGAAATGCCAGCGATGCCCAGATCCTTAAATCGACCCACCTGGTGCACCAGATGTTTCCCAAGCCCTGCCCAATTGAGCATATTTTTGATGTGGTTGAAAGATCCTGCCGGTTACGTGACGGATTATCAGAACCCAATTTAATCCGGATCATTACGGGAATAAAAACCCTGCCCAGTTTACCCAGTTTATATAATCAAATTTTGCGTGAACTTCAGGGTGAAGAGCCTGACCCACGTGTGGTGGCAAAAATTATCTCGCAGGACACAGCCATGACGGCCAAAATCCTGCAATTGGTTAACTCGGCATTTTTTGGCCTTGCCGACCGGGTCAGCAGCCCCCAACGCGCCGTGTCCATTTTAGGTTTAAACACGGTAAAAGCCCTGGTTTTAAGCGTTCATATATTTTCGGAATATCAGGGCAACAGTATGATCCCTATTTCGGTAGATGGGCTGTGGAAACACAGCATGGCCGTCAGCGGGTTGTCGCGCAAAATTGCGCGTGATGTACAACTCACTCAGAATGACCAGGATGATGTGCAGGTGGCTGCCGTGTTGCATGATATTGGAAGGCTGCTTGAACTAAAAATTCCCAATTTTTTCAGACAGGTAAAAGTGGAAAATGGTCTGGTAACCCTGGAATCGGAATATGCAGCCCTGGGCAC
>JAJTBH010000462.1 GCA_021287005.1 Anaerolineae bacterium | reverse complement strand
GATGTTCCGGTTCATAAGAGGCATTTCAGCCTGATGTTTCAGGATTACGCCCTTTTTCCACATTTAAACGTAGCCGAAAATGTGGCATTCGGGTTAAAAATGTCAGGACAGTCACAGGCTTTTATACAACAGCGCGTGAAAGAGCTGTTGAATCAGATGGATTTAAATGGTTTTGAAAAACGGCGAGTTACCGAACTTTCGGGTGGTGAACAGCAGCGTGTGGCTCTGGCCCGGGCGCTGGCACCCCAACCCCGCCTCTTGATGTTGGATGAGCCGCTGGGCGCGTTGGACAGGGCTTTAAAAGAACAATTAATGCGCGAACTGCGGACGCTGCTGCGTTTATCAGGACTGCCGGCTGTTTATGTGACCCATGATCAACGAGAGGCTTTTAATGTGGCCGACCGATTGATTTTATTAAATGAAGGTGAAATCATTCAGGAAGGGAAGCCGGCCGAAGTTTACACACATCCATATTCGGCCTGGGTAGCGCATTTTCTGGGCATGACCAATATCTTACCGGGTCGGGTGGAAAAGACCAATCCATTGACGGTGAAAACCGATATGGCTTCTTTCCGGGTAAATCAAATGCATATGAATTTAAAAACGGGGTCGGACTGTACCCTGGTCTTGCGCCCGGAAAGCGCCGTTATTACATCACAGCCGGAAGCCGAAAATTGTCTTCAGATTCATGTGGATGATGTAATTTTTCATGGCGAGTCCTATGAATGCCGGGGAACCGGCCTGCCCGAAAAACGACCTCTGCAATTTGTGTTAAACGTTCCGCCAAAAATTGGCGAGGATATCTGGTTAAAAATTGATATTGATGGTATCCTTGTGACACAATGATAAACGTCGCAGATCCAATCAAAATCACCAAACAAAAATATGGAAAAAATGAGCCTTTTTCTTATATGGGAAAAGTGCTTGAGCTGGACGACGATCATCTGGTGATAGAAGCTTATTTTAACCGGGATGATTTACCTTTTCACGGTCTGGTTTTTAAAAGGAATGATCGTTTTGTAGAAACTTATTATTTAAAACGCTGGTACAACCTTTTTGAAATTCATGACCGGGACGATGACAACCTTAAATGCTGGTATTGCAACGTTGCCCAACCGGTGGAACTGGGTGAGGGCGAGATTTCTTTTGTTGACCTGGCGTTGGATGTTCTGGTTTATGCGGATCGCAGCCGGATTGTTCTGGACGAAGATGAATTTGAAGCGCTGAACTTGCCTGCGAATTTACGGCAGAAAGCATTGGCTGCGCTTGAGGAACTAAAAAAGCTGGAATACATTGAGTGGACAGCCTGACTCGGAAATTAAAAACTTAAAAAAGAAGGAGGCCAATTAATCGGGTCTCCTTCTTTTTGGTTAAACGGTTTATTAAAAAATTAAATCAAAAGCGGCAGGATATAGGAGTAACCTTCAAAATACTTGTTGATATCCAGATCGGGGGTGTTCATTACCAGGGCAACAATGCCGATGCAGCAGCAGCATAATAACAAAACCAGGATAATCACAACGACCCAGATCCAGGTTTTGCTCTTTTTCCTGGCGGGAGGAGGGGGCGCGAAGTTTGGCGTTACGGGCGGCGGAGGGGGGGGCGCTGCCGGCGGGAGAGGGGGAACGGATGTTGAATCGGGCGCCTGGATGGTGGGGCGGTCTGAATTAAAAAATTCAGGCGCCTGGGCGGGGGGACCCTGATTCCAAGCGGGGGCGGGATTATTATCACTCATGAAAACCTCCAAGAATAAATATTATATAGATTTATAAAACCTGAAATAACCAGTAACAAACGAAACAAAACCGTTTGTTTTTCCTGTTGCACAGGATAAGCTTTATATTTTCCCGATAATATTTATTGTAGCGATGCTTAAATTAAATGCAACATTAAAGAGGCAAAACCTTGCCATGTGCCGGTTAATAAATAACGGGCATAATCCATCAGGGCAATTTGCAACAAGGCTGTGGTTAAACCGGCAAGCATGAACCAGCGCAGTTGCCGAAAATCGTAAAACTGGTTATCGCGGCGGGCGAGCATGACCCAGAGGATGGTGTAAATTGTCGATAAAACCAAAAGGACATTGGCGGCGCTGATGATGGCCAAAGGATAAGATAAAAAGGGGTTTTCCGATAGGACGGCTAAAATGATTAAAAATGCGATCCCCAGGATGATTAAAAGCTGTTTCCAACTGTTAATCGCGGCTTCGGGAATCCAATCAAACCAGATACTCTGGTTAAAAACCGGGTATAAAACTACACCGATTCCCGTTCCAAGCAGCGTGCCGGTTAACAGGCGCATCCAATTTTGAGTGACATAAAGATAGGGGAAACGATCCAAGAGGTTGAGGTATGAATTGGCTCCATCAAAAGCAAAAGCCAGCAAAAACAGGGCGAAAATTGCCAGAAACTTTTTGTCGGGCAGGCTGCCGCGTTTTCCGCGGCCAATCTGGTAAATCAGGGTAAAAAAAGCGCCCAGATGCATGCCCGTGCAACGTGCACAGAGTGGAAGTTGGCGATCGCCCAAAAAAAAGGAACGCACCGAAATGCGGTGACAGACGGCATATCCGATGGCATCCGCTTTGCCTAACAGTCCATCCGGCGTTAAGGCCAACCAGAATGATAATATAAAAATGAAGGCTACAATTATAAAAGGCGGCCAGGGAACACGCTGGCTTAAAAAAGCATATATTTTTTTCATGAAGAGTCATTATATTGGCTTCTTGATCGACTGACAAGTAAAGTGGTATATTTCATGGTATGAAAAAGTGGATTCTCTTTATCACGTTGTTTGGCTGTCTGATGGGCTGTGCATTTCAATCTGCCGCCCCGCTGGTTGTAAAAGAAACCTCCATGCCCACGCCGGGAAATAACCCTCCCGTCTTAACAAATA
>JAJTBH010000461.1 GCA_021287005.1 Anaerolineae bacterium | reverse complement strand
AATTAATCAATCAATTTAAGCTGGAATAGTCTATTCTTTGGAAATTTAAAATGAGCCAGTTCTATTAGCTGGCTCATTTTTTTAATTTAAGGAAAAATGAAATTAATCACTCGACTTGAATGATTTTTATATATAATATTATATAAATGTTCATCCAAAATAGCGGAATAATTTATAAAAGACATTAATGCCATCAAAATATAAACGAGGATAGCAGTCATGATTATCAAGAATGGAAAAATTATCACCTGGGAAACCCCGAATCAAATTCTCGAAGGGTATGCCATCAAAATCTCAGACGGAATCATTTCTGAAATAATTCCGGAAAATGAAATTAACCCGAGCGAGGGTGAAGAAATTATTGATGCGCGTAGCCAATATATTATGCCTGGGAATATTTGTGCACACACTCATTTTTATGGAGCGTTTTCACGGGGGATGGGCGTAGTCGGGAAACCTCCCAGTGGTTTTCCTGAAATTCTTTCTCAATTATGGTGGCGGCTTGATCGTGCTATTTATAAAAATGATATAACTTTGTCGAGTGAAGTATGCCTGATTGATGCTATCAGACATGGTACGACTACATTAATTGATCACCACGCTTCGCCTGAATTTATTGAGGGATCTTTAGATGTTATTGCTGAAACGGTAATAAATGCGGGCGTTCGAGCCAGTCTGTGTTATGAAGTGACCGATCGCTGCGGGCAAAATGGAATGATGCAGGGGATTGAAGAAAATGTCCGTTTTATGAATTATCTAAAACAACATCCCAATAATAGACTGGCGGCATTGTTTGGGCTTCATGCCGGATTAACCCTTTCCAACGAAACCTTGGCAATGTGTAAAGAGAAAGCCCCGGCAGATTCTGGGTTCCACGTTCATGTGGCCGAACATTCAATAGATGAATACGAAAGTCTACAAAAATATGGAATGCGAGTAGTGGATCGATTGGATAAATTTGGAATATTAAACAATAAATCCATTTTAGCCCACGCCGTACATATCGATGCATATGAAATGGAATTGATCAAAATGAGAGGATCATGGGTAAGCCATCAACCGCGATCGAACATGAATAATGCCGTAGGTGTCGCGGATGTGGATAGCATGCTGCGATTGGAAATTCCTGTTTGCCTTGGAAATGATGGTTTTTCAAACTCCATGTGGGATGAATGGAAAAGTGCGTACCTGGTACATAAACTCTGGCACCGCGATCCGCGTAAAATGCCTGCTGATGAAATTGCCACAATGGCAATCTACAACAATGGCAGATTGGCCAGTCAGATGTTTAATAACAAATTGGGAATAATTGAACCCGGCGCGGAAGCGGATTTAATATTTGTCGAATATAAACCGTATACAGATGTTACGATTGGAAATCTGCCGTGGCATATTGTTTTTGGTTTTAGAGAAAGTATGATTACGAGCACAATGGTAGCAGGCAAATTTTTAATGAAAGATCGCGAATTATTAACTCTTGATGAGGATAAAATTATGGCAGAAGCCAAAACCGCCTCAAAAAGTGTTTGGCAACGGTATTCAAACCTGGAAGAGTAAAAAATGGTCTCAGATAAAAAAGAATGTATAGGAATTTTGGGCGGTACCGGAAAAGAAGGGAAGGGGCTGGCTTACCGTTTAGCCGAGGCGGGGTATCCGGTAATAATCGGATCGCGTCAGGTTGAGAAAGCCCAGATAACAGTTAGTGAATTAACAGGATTAAAACACAAAAACGAATTGCGATTGTTGGCAGATGAAAACCTTTCTGCTGCACAAAAGGCGGATTTGCTGATTATCACTGTGCCTTATTCGGCTCACAAAGAAATTTTTAATTCAATAAAAGATGTGGTTAATGGAAAAATTATCATTGATGTTACCGTTCCATTGGTGCCACCGAAAGTCACTCGCGTTCAAATGCCGCCAGCAGGCAGCGCTTCGATGGAAGCTCAAGAAATATTAGGCGATCGGGCCAGCGTTGTTACCGCTTTTCAAAATATTTCTTATGAGAAGTTGTTAAGCGATGGTGACATTAATTGTGATGTTCTGGTCTGCGGACAAAAAGATGCCAGGCAAAGGGTGATCGAAATTATTCAATCGATAGGCTTAATTGCCTGGGATGCGGGTGTGTTGGAAAACTCGGTTGTCGTTGAGGGTTTAACCTCAATTTTAATCGGATTAAATAAACAATTTGGAATTCAATCTGCCGGTATAAAAATTACGGGCATACCAGGATAATATGAATCTGACCGCAATAAAATTTATTCCCATGATAAAACCGGGCGATGACCTGGCAACTATCATTGTGGAAGCATTAAATAAAAATTCGACCTCACTTGAAGACGGTGATATCCTGGTATTAGCCCAAAAGATTGTGTCAAAAGCTGAAGGGCGTTTGATTAATTTGGATAACATAATACCTTCTCAAGCAGCTATTGAATTAAGCCTTAAAACACAAAAAGACGCCAGGCTGGTTGAACTGATTCTAATGGAATCCAGAAAAGTGGTTCGGTATCGTCCGGGTGTTATTATCGTTGAACATTTAAATGGATTTATCTGCGCCAACGCCGGAATTGATCATTCAAATGTCAAAGGAACTTATGGCAATCCCGATGATTGGGTTTTATTGCTGCCAAAAGATTCTGATCGTTCCGCTCGCGAAATCAGGCAGAAAATAAAAAATGATTACAATAAAAACATCGGCGTTTTGATTATCGACTCGCATGGCCGTGCCTGGCGCCTTGGTATTGTTGGAACAAGCATTGGTTTATCAGGTCTGCCGGCGTTGGTGGATATGCGTGGTTGTGATGATCTTTATGGATACAAATTAAGGATCACTCAAGAAGCCGTAGCCGATGAATTGGCCGGGGCTGCCTCTTTATTAATGGGCCAATCTGGCGAAAA
>JAJTBH010000460.1 GCA_021287005.1 Anaerolineae bacterium | reverse complement strand
GAGGCTATTATTATCGGCGATCGCAAATATGATATTGTAGCCGGCAAAGAAAATGGATTATTAACCGGCGGGGTTATTTATGGATATGGCAGCGAAGAAGAATTTAAAACATTCGGTGCCGATTATTTATTTCATACGCCCGGCGAAATTTGTTCCCTTGTCAACTGAGAAGGCGGGATGATTAAATGAGATCTGGAATTAAATGGGGACTCGTTATGGGGGCAATTGCTTTTTTACTTAACCTGTTAATTCCGGGTTGTTTTGAGCCTTTTGTCGCATTCGCAGCGGCTTTTATGGCCGGAACATTGGCTGTTAAATATGCGTTTGAGACCAGCCGGTCTAAACGATTGTTTTCGGGGATCGCAGCCGGCATCTCTTCGGGATTAATCATCGTCCTGACGGATTTATTCAGTACGGGCATTCTTATTTGGGCATATCTGAACAAAGGCCGGCTGCCCTGGGTAAAATTGCCGGATTTTCCGGAATTTTTATCCAACGCAGCCGGCGTCATGGTAATATTGGGCCTGATTTTTGCCTTTATGACAATACTTAAGCTGCTTTTTACATTGTTTGGCGGTATTTGCGGCGCAATGTTGGCAAAAAAGAAAACAGATTAGGTGTTAATCAGGCATGGATTTGTTGCAGATCAAATGGCGTTTCCTGATAAACATAATAGTTCAGCCAGTTGGCATATAACAAATTTGAATGCCCGCGCCAGCGCACCACAGGCGCTTTGGATGGATCATCATTGGGGAAATAATTTCGGGGCACTTCAATATTCAGTCCCTTGTTTACATCGCGGTCATATTCGCTTTTAAGCGTCAGGGGGTCATATTCCGAATGACCGGTGACAAAAATTTGACGTTCATCGCGGGTGGCGACGATATAAACTCCAGCTTCCGGCGATTCGGATAAAATTTTTAATTCGGGCACTTTTATAATATCTTCACGACGAATTTCAGTATGGCGCGAATGCGGAGCAAAAAAGACATCGTCAAAGCCACGCAGCAGTTTTTCATTGGAAATACAAACTTTGTGTTCAAAAACGCCAAACATTTTCTGTGGAATTTGATATTTCGGAATGCCAAATTGATGGTATAGGCTGGCCTGGGCGCCCCAACAAATGTTAAAAGTCGAATAAACATTGTCGTGACTCCAGTCAATAATATTTTGCAGTTCCTTCCAGTAATCGACCTGTTCAAAAGGCATTTGTTCGACCGGGGCGCCGGTAATTATTAATCCGTCAAATTTCTGGTCCTTTATCTCACTAAAGGTTTGATAAAAGGCAATCAGGTGTTCTTCAGGTGTATTTTTCGGTTGATGTGTATCGGGTAAAAATAGCGTGATATCAACCTGCAGTGAGGAATTGCCGATCAGTCGTAAAATTTGGGTCTCAGTCGATATCTTGGTGGGCATTAAATTCAAGATGGCAATGCGCAGTGAACGAATATCTTGATGAATTGCACGGGCCTGATTCATGACAAAGATATTTTCATTCGTCAGAATTTCAGTCGCGGGAAGATTATCAGGTATATTAACGGGCATAAAAATTACCTCCAATTATTAGCACACTGGTAACAAATGCGGCTATAATGAAAAAATATCTGCTGATTATAATCGAATTGTCTCTAAAATAAAGAGCCAGATTGTCAAAATATAAGGTATGGTTAGCAAGGAGGAACAATAGAATGGCTTATATAGATTGGTCGGATAAACTCAGTGTAAAAATTAGCGTAATCGATGAACAACATAAAAAACTGATTGAAATCATTAATGATCTTTACGATGCCATGCAAAAAGGCAAAGGAAAAGATGTTTTAGAAGACGTTTTTGCCCGCCTGGTGGAGTATGTAAAAACACACTTTAAGACGGAAGAAAAATTAATGGCCGAGTATGATTATCCCGATCGAAAAGATCACGAAACCAAACATAACGATCTGACATACCAGGTAGGTCAACTGGCTATTAAAGCGCAAACCGGGAAGATAACCGTTTCATTGGAAACCATGGCGTTTTTAAAAGACTGGTTATATAACCATATTCTTAAAACGGATGCGAAGTTGGGACAATATCTTAAGGATAAAGGCCTTCATTAATCAGGAAATTTGGAAAGGAAAAAACTATGTGGTGGGCAGGCTTCATTGCAGCATTGTTAATTCTGTTGGTGGTTGTTCTTTTTATTCGGATGTGGATGTTTAAATCGTTGCAAAAAAAAGAGAATGACAACAGAAAAATCGAAATCGACATTGATAAAGCAGCCAATCGTCTGGCCGGGGCCGTACAAATTCCGACATTGTCTTTTAATGAAGGGAAGGAAGTGGACAGAGGCCCATTTGTTTTATTGCGCGAATACCTTGTCAAACAGTACCCGAATATTTATCAGAAACTGAGTTTTGAAACCATTGCCGGCGACAGTTTGCTGTTTACATGGCCGGGTAGCGAACCGGCTTTACGGCCGATTTTATTGCTGGCGCACAGCGACGTTGTTCCGGCAGTGCAGGAACCCGGCAAAGAATGGACTCATGCGCCGTTTAGCGGAGATAAGGCTGATGGATTTATCTGGGGCCGCGGAACATTGGATGACAAAATTTCGGCGATGGGAATTTTGGAGGCAGTCGATTATTTGATTTCGCAGGGATTAAGCCCACGGCGAAGCATCTTGATTGCCATTGGCCATGATGAAGAAGTAGGCGGAACGGAAGGCGCCAAAAATGTTGGCAAGCTGTTAAGTGAGCGCGGCATTGAGGTGGAATATATCCTTGATGAGGGCGGCGTTGTCGTCAATGGTATGATCGGCAATTTATCGGTTGCGACTGTTGGAATTGCCGAAAAGGGATATGTGACCTTAAAACTGAGCGTTGAAGGAATTGCCGGACATTCATCGCAACCCCCGGCCCATAC
>JAJTBH010000459.1 GCA_021287005.1 Anaerolineae bacterium | reverse complement strand
ACAATGCGCCCAAAGCCGTGCGGGTCGGGTAATTCCACGGTCAGCATCGTCATGGGGCCGTCATTGTTTTTCTGAATTTCAACCAGTTTTTGCAAAGTTTCGGTTTTAAGCAAAGGCATATCGGCATACGTGACCACCACCAGGTCCGATTTACCCCTGGCCAGGTTTTCAGCCGCCATCACGGCATGGCCCGTGCCCAGTTGTTTTTCCTGCACGGCGAATAATGCGGCGTCGCCAACAGCTTTACGTACGCCATCTTCACCAAAACCGACCACAACCACCGGTTTTTCATCGCCAATTCCGGCCACAATATCTAATGCATGTTTCACCAGCGGTTTACCCACTAATGGGTGCAACATTTTTGGTAAAGTTGATTTCATACGAGTGCCGTGACCGGCCGCTAATAATATGGATAAAATCTTCATGGAAGGTTTCTCCTTGTTAGAGATAAAAATACAGCGAGACTTGTACCGCCATTTTTAAGGCCGGACAAATCCCGCTGATCGGATAATCAATCTAGCTGGGGCACCTGGATTCGAACCAAGATCCACAGATCCAAAGTCTGGTGTGCTGCCATTGCACCATGCCCCATCGTTTGAAAATTACAACCCGCCCATTTTAACACAGAACGGATAAACCAACAAGACGTCGGGCATGTTATTCATCGGGTGTCAGCCCCAATTGATGCGCCTGTTCAAAAGTTAAACGGCTGGCGCTCCCCGGCCCAAAACGATGAGAAGCTGCAGCCGAATCCCAAAATTCATCGGCATTTGTTTTTTCCGGTGGTACTTTTTGTGGTTGGGTAAATATGGCTTCAAATTTTTCCAGGTCTTCATCCGGTTCGTTATTTTCCACTTCATTGGCCGGCACAATTTCTCGATTGTTTTCGGTTATTGCACCCTCCAATACGGCCACAGCAATGGCGTTTTCTCCGGTTACAACCGCAGACGGCAAATTACTTTCCATTTCGCTCAATATCATCGAAAATTCTTTTTGCGCCACCAGAACTTCATCCACCACTTTGCTGAGGTGTCTGCCGGTGCGCTGAGCGTCGGCAGCCAACACCAGCACATAATCGCCTACCGGTGCCAGCACCAGATGATAAGTTTCACCATGAAAAGCCATTACGTTTTCAGGAGCCGTTTTACCCAACAGCAGGGATACCTTTAAACCGTATCCGATGGCAGTGACCAACAACTGCCCCAATTTTGATTCAAAATCCATATCGGGAAGGTCGCCGGCTTGCGCCACAACGCGGCCGTTGTGATCCAGCAGCAGCGTAGTCAGGGCGTTCATCCGTTTGCGTAAATCGGCCAGTCGCACCGGCAGTCGGGTCTCCGGTTTTTCAGTCTCAATCACAGCCTGGGCTGAGCTGGTTTCATCCATATTCAGGCATTTACGCACGGCCGCCAGAAAATCTTGGATTTCCATGGGTTTGCGTAAAAGGATATCCGATTGAGATTCAGCCTGTTGTAAAACAATATCATCGGTTAACCCGGTGATCATAATCACTTTGGCTTCAGGGTTGCGCGAACGAATGCGTTCGGTTAATTCCTGACCGGTCATACCGGGTAGACGCAGATCGGTAACCAGCAAATCCACTTTTTCACGCATAGCCTCCAATATGGCTTCTTCAGCCGAAGGGACAACGGCTGATGTCGGCGTGGGATGCAGCATGGTCAGCGAAGTTTGTAATAATCTACCCAGGTCAATAGCATCATCAACGATTAATACACGGCTCATAGGTTCATGTTCCCGCAAAGAATAAAGGTTTATCAATGACCTTATACGTCTATTTTACAACTTTTCAGGTCGCGGACACAACCCCAAAAGAACCATCTTTGTGCCTGTTTGGGTTATTTTTATAACACCATCAACTTACGCTGGCGGATGCAATTGCAAAGCCTTCACATAACGGGCGGTTGGCGTTGATCCCTTTAAAATAAAGCCGTTTTAATTCACTTGAATTAACATCATGGATATTACAGAAACCACGCTGGCTCAAAAAAGTTTCCAGGCCATTTTCGGCTATACCAAAAAGGAAACCTTCGCCGGTAACCTGCGCCGACCGGCGCATGGTTTTTACCTGACGAGAGGAATCGTCGGCCAAAAATTCGCTGTAACAATAATCGAAAACCAATAAACTGCCCGGCGCAGAATGCCGGGTGATAAATGCCAGGGTCTGGTCAACGCTTTCGGCTTTTAAATAAACCACCACCCCCTGCCAGATAAAAACGGTTCTTTTATTTGAATCGTATGAAGTGGATAATAAACTTTGCTCAAGTGTCCGGGCATTAAAATCCACCGGAATAAAGGTTATATTTTCTGGCAGTGGTCTAATGATTTTATTTAATCTTTTTATCTTTTCTGCCTGTGTGGCGGGGTGGTCAATTTCGAATACATCTGCCTGTTTAATTTCCGGTAAACGATACGGGCGGGTATCAAAACCGGCTCCCAGTAAAACAACCTGTTCGATTCCGTTATTCAGCAGGCTGGATTTCAAAAAATCATCCATATAACGCTCACGCGCCACTAAAAACTCATAAATTCCCGGTGAAATGCGGTTATAAAGACCGGCTTTAATAAACAGCCCGCTTAAAAACTGGCTGAATGGATCGACCATAAGATGCGCCAGCGGATCATAACAGATTCGATCGGATTCTTTTTTTTCACTCTCAATAGCGCGAATTATCGTCATTCCTGCGGCAGTCTGGCTTGTTTTATTTTTGTCCATAATAAAAACCTTTTATTTTTTAACTCTTTTTGACTAAAGCCGAAAGCCACATGTTAACCGTATCAAAATCAGTTCGGTCCAGTGTGTCATCCGGCAAACTTAATAAACGTTCAATCGCCTGCATGGTCGCGCTGTGAATATCAATAATTTTTTGGGCTTTGTTTGTGCTT
>JAJTBH010000458.1 GCA_021287005.1 Anaerolineae bacterium | reverse complement strand
GCCTTTAATTTTTATAATAACTTCCGGGGAAGTTGTATGTTTAAGTATAGGGGTCGGGTTGAGTGCCGTCTTAGCCGGCATTTTTAATATTGGCAAAGTAGTAGGTGTAACAGATAAACCGGGTTGGGAGGTATTACCTACTAATGGTTGTGAGGCTCGCGAATCAGCTTTAACCGGTTGGATGGAAAAGGATATTAAAAGGAAACATAATATTCCTGCCAGCGACAGGAAAATATTGTGATTCTTTAATTTATCAAGACTCATTAATTTGACAATCCGAGAGCTATGGCCGGTTCATCCAAATATTCCTGGATTTTCATATAATAACGTCCGACATGAACGCCATCCATGAGCGCGTGATGGACCTGGACAGAAAAGGGGAGTTTAATCCGGTCGTTTTCATTAAAGTATTTTCCCCATGAAATTCGAGGGATTGAATCAGCCGGATTCATCTTAATGGTGTGAGTCTGACAGGTAAACGAGATCCAGGGTATGCTGGTTAAGAAGAGCAAGTCATCAGCGCCTGGTAAATCTTCCAACGTCGGTTTGTTTTTGATCTCCTCAACCGTGGCCGCATGGCGGGCTGAAAAAACCTTAAAATCGGAATCATATTGAACCGTGCAAAATGAAAATAGATCATCATCCATTAACATGGTCGAAGATGGGTTGACGATCTCGTGAATGATAATTTGTTCGCCTCGAATACGCATTCGAAAAGCTTCAAAATCGTTTGCCGTGCGGCTGACAAGGTATGTAACAGCCATACTAAAAGATATATGGTTGGATTTAATCAGGGGATAAAACCGGGTGATATCCAGATTAGCGCAAATATTAAAATGGGGATAATCCATACGATTAAATAACTCAAAATGGCGGCGGCGTGGCCAGGTGGATTTGTCTATCGTGATCATGGTTGCTCCAAAATTAAGATTTCAGAAATTTATAAAACATATTGTATCTGTTTAAACAAACTTTGGTCAAAAGAATCTATTTTTTCCGGGTCCCAATTAATGAGAACCTGTTCTACCAGTTGATAATCCTTACGCAATTGACCGACCTGTATACCACGACAAGTTTGCGGAAATGGGTCAAGCCATTTCCTGCAACTGGAGAAAAAAGCGATTCCTCCGGCGTATTTTCCACGTTGAATTTGATAATACCCGGCGCCGACCTGTAAAATTCCCCGATAAAGTTCGCGAATAGGTTTGCGTTCTATTCGCCAGGCCGTTTCAAAGGCTTCATGGGCTTCGTAAAACAATTTCTGGTTGAAAAGCTGCAAACCGATTATTGCATCAGGGTGTAACGCTCCCTGACAGGTGCAGGCGGCTTCTCTATCATTTAAATTAAATGCTGGCGAATTCATGAATTAAATTATAACATTCCCGGTAAAACTGAAAATAAAAAAATTACTTTCCGAGCCGGCATTTTTATAGTATATTTTGCAGCGCAAAGGATTAAATTTTTATGGCATTAATCAGTTTACAGGATGTTAACCTTGGATTTGGCGGGCCGTTATTATTAGAGTCCGTAAATTTACAAATTGAACGTGGTGAAAGAGTGGGCCTTTTGGGGCGCAACGGCATGGGAAAATCTACCCTGCTAAAAATGGTTAATGGTGATCTAACACCTGACAGCGGCATTTCAGCCCGCGCTCAAAACCTGGTTGTCTCCTATATGCCGCAGGAAGTGCCATTGGGTCTTGAAGGAAGTGTTGAAGATATCATTACAGCCGGTTTGTCGGCAGTTTCCTTAACCGCTCAAGCTGAAGACGAGATCTGGCAGCGACAGTTACAAATCGACCAGGTCATATCACGCATGGAACTGGATGCAAATGCACGCTTTGACAGTTTATCGGCCGGTTTAAAAAGACGGGTTTTACTTGGCCGCGGTCTGGTACGAAACCCGGATTTATTACTTTTGGATGAGCCCACCAATCATCTCGATGTAAGTTCGATAGACTGGCTGGAAGATTTTTTATTACGCTGGGGCGGCACTTTATTATTTGTGACGCATGACCGCGTTTTTTTACAAAAACTATCAACCCGCATTGTGGAGCTGGACCGCGGGAGATTGTTTGACTGGAAATGTAGTTATTCAATATTTTTACAGCGCAAAGACGCCATGTTGCTGGCTGAACAGGAACAAAATGCCAATTTTGATAAAAAGCTGGCTCAAGAAGAAGCCTGGATTCGGCAAGGCATCGAAGCACGGCGGACCCGCAATGAAGGACGTGTACGCAACCTGAAACGATTACGAGCCTTACGGCAGGAACGACGTGAACAACCCGGAAAAGTTCGAATGCAAATTCAAGAAGAACGGCGTTCTGGCAGACTTGTCATTGAAGCTGAAAATATCAGTTATGCTTATGAAAATGGGCAAGAAATTATTTCTGATTTTTCAACGATCATTCAACGAGGTGATAAAGTTGCCATCATCGGTCCCAACGGGTCCGGTAAAACAACCTTGTTGAGATTGTTGTTGGATGAATTAATACCCCAGAGTGGTGAGATAAAAAACGGAACAAACCTGGAAATCGCATATTTTGATCAATTGCGGGCGCAATTGGATGAGAATAAATCGGTATTGGATAATGTTGGTCAGGGACGGGATGCGATAACCATTAATGGGAAAGTTCGAAATCTGATTGGTTACCTTGAAGATTTCCTTTTTAGTTCCGACCGGGTATTTGCGCCCATAACGGCGCTTTCAGGAGGGGAAAGAAACCGCCTTTTACTGGCAAGGTTGTTTGCTCGGCCGGCAAATGTCTTGGTGATGGATGAACCGACAAATGATCTGGATATCGAAACATTGGAACTTCTTGAAGATTTACTTTTAGAGTATTCAGGGACTTTGTTGTTGGTCAGTCATGATCGAGAGTTTTTAAATAACCTGGCTACAAGCCTGCTAGTT
>JAJTBH010000457.1 GCA_021287005.1 Anaerolineae bacterium | reverse complement strand
GCGTTGAACAATGCGTTGAACTGTTGCCAATCCAATACCTGTTCCTGGAAACTCGGTTATCTTATGAAGCCGCTGGAACGCACCAAATAATTTTCCGGCATAGGTCATATCAAAACCTACACCGTTATCTTTAATATAAAATACAAATTCTCCATTCATTTCTTTTTTTCCGAAATGAATACGGGGATTACGTACCGTTCCGGTAAATTTAAAGGCATTATTGAATAAATTAACCAGTGCAATTTCCAACAAGGTTGGATCACCTTTAACCCACAAATCTTCCTGAACGGTTATTTCTATTTCTCGTTCAGGGTCTTCCATTAATAAACGATCCACGATTACTTTTGATAATTGGCTGAGATTAACATTCTCTTTTTCCATTTCTGAACGGGTTAACCGCGCCAATTGTAGAATATCATCGATTAACTTGCCCATCCGTTGTGTTTCATAACGGATTCGTTGAAGATACGATACCGCCTGTTCATCCAATTTGTTGGCATAATCTTCCATCAAGATATGACTCCAACCGTCAATGCCGCGCAACGGACTGCGTAAATCGTGTGAAACTGAATAAGAAAACGCTTCAAGTTCTTTATTGGCTGCTTCCAATTGCGCCGTGCGTTCAACAACGCGTCGTTCAAGCTCATCGTTTAACTTTCGAATTTCATTCTCCGCATTTTTTAATGCGGTTATATCCAGGTTGACAACAATACCCGCTTCAATGTCGCCCCGACTGTCTAATACAGGAGTCGAATAATTTAATATGGTTCGTTTAACGCCATCAAAAGCATCAATTTCCAGCATTTCATCTAAAATCGTCACACCTTCCCGAATGGTGCGCGCCAATGCCCAATTATCTGCGGTAAGCTCTTCACCCGAAGGTAAGCGCCTGGCTTTAAAAACCCCATATTGCTCAAGTTCCACGAGTGGTTCCGCCCCCCAAATTTCTCGTCCGCGCCGGTTGCTACGAATCAATCTTCCATTATTATCCGCCAGCCACAGACCAACCGGCAGGATGTTAAAGATATTATTTAAGAGGGCTTCGCTTTGGCGAACGGCTTCTTCAGATTTTTTTATCTGAGTCATGTCCGTTATTAATCCTTCAAGAGCCTCCAATTCTCCCGCTTCATTAAAAACACCCTGTCCCTGTTCCCAGACCCACTTTTCCTCACCGTTTCCGGTTTTAATGCGGTAATTTAAATGGTAAGGCACTTTATGTTCCAGGCCTTGTTGAACCTCGTTCCAAATCAGGTCGCGGTCTTCCGGGTAAATCAAATCCGCAAAGGAAAGGGAAGTATTATTAATTAATTGTGATGATGTATATCCGGTTAATGTAAAACATCCCTCGCTAACAAATTCCATCGTCCACTGCGGGTCATTTTTACAACGATAGGCCATCCCCGGCAGGTTTTTCATCAACATTTCCAACCTGCGTTGGCTTTCCTGCAAAGCATTCTGAGCATTCCTGCGGTCGGTGATATCACGAACCGCAATAATATGCACCGGGTGCCCATCTTGCATAAATGATCTTCCGGTAATTTCAGCCGGGAACCGTGTGCCATCTTTTTTTCTGTGCCAGCGTAATGGGATGCTCATAATCTGGTTTAAATTTTGCAGGGCATGGTAGGATGTCTGCCGGATGGGGTCTATTTCATCAGACAGATCTTTATCATGTAATAATAAAATCTCGTCCCGGGTGAATCCATACAAAATACAGGCAGCCAGGTTGGCCTGCAGGATTTTCCCACTTTGATTATCAATTAAAAAAATTGCATCGGATTCCGATTCAAATAACTGCCGGTAATTTTCTTCACTTTGTTTTAATGCTTCCTCGGTTCGTTTACGCTCGGTTATATCCCTGAAATTAATCACAATTGCCTGAACGTTTGGGTTAAATAACATATTGGTAAACGTACTTTCCACCCACAACCAGTCCCCGTTTTTATGTTGAAAACGATATTTTAAAGAAGATGATTGCCCGCTTCTTTTACTCAGCTCGTCCAGAAGAATTAAGACCTTCGGCAAGTCATCCGGATGTGTCATTATCGATGGATTTCCACCTTCGAGCGCTTCATCCGGGTTGTAACCAAACATCTTTCGTGCCGATGGGCTGATATATTTAAACATTCCGTCCAACCCAATTAATACGATGCCATCCGGTGCATTTTCAATTAATGCATTTGCCAGGTTTTGCTCTCTTATCGCTGCTTCTTCGGCAAGTTTTCGATCCGTGATATCAATTCCGAGGCCGATAAAATATTTTTTTCCCTCAAGCATCAATGGCGCGGCTGTAAGGTACATGGGTATTTTTTCCCCATTTTTTTTCTGCAAATCTGCCAGCGCATCGCCAAATCCATTTTTCATGGTATTCAGTACACCCTCTGAAACCGCTTTCTGGCTTTTTTCATCCCCTTTATACCATTCCAATAAATTTTTGTTTAATAATTCTTCAGCCGAATACCCCGTCATCTGTTCATGTTTTTTATTCCAACGCACCAGATGACCATCTTCATCATATAAATAAATTATTCCCGGAATGCTATCTAAAAGCGCATTGGTAAAAATTTTTTCCAACGCCAACTCTGCTTCAGTGCGTTTTAATTCGGTGATATCACGCACAAACACAAAAAAGCGTTCACCCAGGGACTTGTTATACTGTGTATTAATTTCTACATCGATAATATCGCCATTTTTTTTACGATGACGGCTTTGAAACCGGGTGCCTCCCCCTCGTTCCATCATTGGTTTAATTTTGTTTTTTATATCATCTATTGATTCCTCAGCTTCAATATCGGCAATGCTGAGTTGTAATAATTCATCTCGCGAATATCCCAACATACGGCATAAAACAGTATTACAATCCAAAAATTTTCCATCAAGATCGCATACCCAGAATCCGTCAAACGAGGTTTCTATCA
>JAJTBH010000456.1 GCA_021287005.1 Anaerolineae bacterium | reverse complement strand
TGGCACTAATGGTATTTCAACTGTGCGTCACCGCCGCACCCTTCAGCCCCATCCCTGTCACCGCTGCAAGCCTGCCCGAATCTCAAAACATCGCCCCGCTGTTGGCCGGCGACTCAAACGAAATGCTGACCCTGGATGAATTTGTCAACCATGTCAGCGGCACGGATGGCGCCACGCTGGCCGGCATTTATGTTTCAGGCGCTTTTGCCCTGCCGGTGCTGCAGCAGCCCGCGGGAAACCTGGCTTTTGTATCGGTCAGTGATAATGTGGTTACCCAGTTCGCCCTGGCCAGCCAGTATGGCTCGGTCGGTTTGCTGGCGCATAATTTTTTGAGCGGCAAGAAGTTTTTTGATCTCAAACAGGGCATGGAAATCACCCTGGTTTACGGAGACGGAAATACGGTTCGTTATCAGATCAAAAGCGTCGAACGGTTCCGCGCCTTATCACCCGAGAGCGTTAATTCGGATTTTGTGAACATGGACGAAAGCGGCGCCGATACCTTAAACAGCACCCAGTTGTTCCACCACATTTACAGCGCCCAGGACAACCGCCTGGTCTTGCAGACCTGCATCGCCGAAAAAAGCAGCTCATCCGCCGGCCGCCTGTTTGTGATCGCTGAAAAAATCAACAATTAATCAGATTCTTTTCCAAAAATTCCAATATTTCCCGCTTCAGCACCTGTTGAAAAGCCTCACGGTCGAAGCCCTCAGGATCGGTGGAGGGTAAAAACTGCGGGCTGCACAAACCAGCCGGGAAGGGCGTTAAAAATGAATAATGCCCGCCGTTTTCCACCAGCTTGTAGGTGATTAATCCCGGTTCGGGTAAACGCCGCAAAATGATGCTCACATCATCCGGCGGGGTCACTTTATCCTTTTCGGCGGCGTATAACAAGATAGGAATGTGTACATTATCAAGCGAGGCATCGCTGTTAAACCAGCCGGCAGCCGGTGCCATTAATACCAGCGCCTTGATTCTGTCATCCACATCCACCGGCACCAAACGGCCGTCTTTGGTCCAGGGTAAACCGCCGGCCGCCGCCAGCGCGGCGTAACCGCCCATTGAGTGCCCCACCACCCCCACCGCAGCCGGGTCCACCACCGTTTTTAAATCCGCATCCGCCAGCAGGGTATTTATGCTTTGGCTGATAAACCGCGGACGGCAGATGTAATTTTCCATCCGCCTGGACCAGCTATTATCGTCACGATTGTTGCCGGTATGTTCCGGCAGAGCCACGATAAACCCGTGTGACGCCAGAAAGGCGGCCAGCTCGCGGTATAAAAAAGGCGAACCGCCGGAGCCGTGCGAAAGCACGATTAACGGAAAACGCCCTTTTAGCGGGGCTGCATCCGGGTTAACCTCGAGGGTATATGGGCCAAAAGACACCGGCCAAACCGGCCCATCTGCCGGGTATAAAACCCAGATCGGAAAATTTAGCTCAAACTTAACATCAAAACAGGATAAAAAACGGCTTCCGCAGCAATATTCCATTTCAGACAATTTTAATATCAGGTTCGATAATAATTTCGGATTTTACCGAGTTTGCCACCAGGCTGTATTTTTGGGCAGATTGTAAAGCGCGATTTGTCCGCGCCAACACCGCTTCCGGTTTTTCATCACCGGCGGCAATACGAATCACCGGCCAAAACCGTAAATGGGTAAATAACTCGGTGCGGTCCAATTCAATCAGTTTTGTGCCTTCAACCCGGCATTCGTAGGACAGCAAGTTAAGTTTAAATCTTTCAGCCGCCCAGATAAACATCATCATCACGCAGGTGTTGGCAGCCGCCACAAACGCGTCTTCCGGTGTAAAAACACCCGGGTGCCCCTGCGCATCCGGCGGGGCGGAAAAATCCATCTCGGGTCCATTCCCCAAAACGATATGCCCCCAGTGTTCTCCCTTCCAGTTAACCGTGGTATTATAAACGGCCGTTTCACCCATGGTTTGCCCCTTTTTCCCGACAAAATATTTGATAGGCTTTCATGATCGCCTGCGTCAAACCCGGTTCGTCCGGCGGCTCGATGTAGTTGTAGATTTTGACCATTTCCATAAGCTCAACCATCACAGTTTCGGAAGGTCCTTTTTTATTGTCCAGGAAATTCTGAAAGATCAACGGCAATGCAATCAGGGTTATTTCTTTTCCGGCAACAATCAGTGTCTGAATGGGAATTCCCGAACCGCAAGAGCAGGTCGCCGTAACGCTCTCGTGGGTTTCCTCCGACGCTTCCGGTTGATTAAACTGTCCGGCGCTTCGATTCCAGGTTTTGCCTATTAACTGATCGACCCGCATTGCAGCCTGTTCGGCGACCGCATCAACGACTTGCATGCCGGCCCGGTTCAGTTTGCGGCTGCCTTCGGGTTTTTCCAGTTCCAGTTCGCGCACCAGGTCCGAAACGACAATACTGCCCGCCGGTTTGTTGGAGTATTTTTCCGTGCCGCGATATGCGCAGCGTTTTTCGCAGCCGTCGATGGCAATCGTCGGGTAAAATTTTGCAAAAGCACGATCCGCTTCGCCGCCGGCCAAAAAAAGCGGCAGGCAAATCGTAACCGTTTCTCCGGGACGCAGTTGTTCGAGCACCCTGAGCGCCGCCAGGCGGGAAACCGTGCCTTCAGCCAGTTCTTCTCCGGAACAGGCAATAATGCCCACTTTTTTCTGCGGAAGTTCAGGCATCCTGCCCTCCTTTTTTGAGCAAATCATCAACAACAACGTCCACCTCTTGTGCCAGGGCATTGGCCAGTTTCAAGCCATCTTCGTTAAGTTCGGCGATTCCCTGCGGTTTAAAATCACGGTAACGTCGGAAAACTTCGAGAATGGCAAAATTCCGGGCGATATTGCCGCCGCATTCCTGCACCATTTTGGTAGCGCAGGCCAGCTTACAGCCGTCAATGGTAATCGCGGGGTTTTGTGACAGGGTTGTGCGTGAGTCTTC
>JAJTBH010000455.1 GCA_021287005.1 Anaerolineae bacterium | reverse complement strand
GCAACCCAATTAATGGCTAAAACAGCCAAACAATTGGCAGAAAGCGATCTGATGGCATTTTCCAATGACATACAGGCTATGGCTGCCGGGGATTTATCACAATCAAGGCTTCAAAATATCATTACAAATGAAATTAATTATAAAGCTGATGATGAAATCGGTGATTTGGCCAGTGCCTTTAACAATATGATTAATAGTTTAAGGACCGTAAATCGCCATTTTTCCTTAATGACTGATAAGTTAAATAGTGTTATCGGTTTAATTTCTGAAAGTTCAATCGATCTCGCCGAAACTTCCAGGCAAATGGCATCGGCATCAAACCAGGCCGGGCAGGCGACCAGCCAGATAACCGCGACCATACAGGATGTTGCCAAAGGTACGGCGCAACAAACCGCTTCGGTTACCAACACCATGAGTTCCATCGATCAGATGATGAATATTATCAATCGCGTCGCCAACGGCGCCAATGACCAATCCATTGCGGTTCAAGAAGTCTCTGAATTTGTTAACCAACTTGTGGATGGAATGGCTCAGCTATCCAATGCCGCGAAAGTTAATGCCGGTTACAGTGCGCAAGGGGCACAAATTGCCCTGAGTGGGTCCGATACTGTAAATGAAACAATCCGAGGTATGAGTTCGATTCAAGATAAGGTCAACTTCTCCTCGGATAAAGTACGGGAAATGGGATCTCGCTCTGAACGAATCGGAACGATCGTTGACACAATTGATGATATTGCTTCGCAAACCAACTTGTTAGCCCTAAATGCTGCAATTGAAGCCGCCCGCGCCGGTGAACATGGCAAGGGTTTTGCAGTTGTGGCCGATGAGGTTAGAAAACTCGCCGAAAAATCAGCGGACGCGACCAAAGAAATAACATTACTAATTAAAGACATTCGCGGCACCATTAACGAAGCTGTCGACGCCATGCAACTGGTTTCACAGGAGGTAAGTAATGGCGTTAACCTGGCAAAACAGTCGGGTCAGGCATTATCGGAAATCCAGGAAGCTGTAAATACGGCGATGGAAGGGTCAAAACAGGCCGGAAAAATTGCCCAACACTTAAAAACAGTTACAGAACAACTGGTAAGCTCTTCCGAACAGGTAAAAAATGTTGTTGAGCAAAATTCTGCTGCTTGTGAAGAAATGGCTGCCGAATCGGAAGAAGTCAGCCAATCCATTGAAACGATTGCTTCCGTAGCCGAAGAATCTTCCGCTGCCATCGAAGAAGTGTCAGCTTCGGCAGAAGAAATGAATTCACAGGTGGAAGAAGTAACTGCATCAGCTCACGGTCTGGCCGAAATGGCTGAAGAACTACAAAATATTGTTTCCCAATTCAAAATTAAAGAGAAACAAGCTTAATTGGACAATAACCCGATGTAACTGTGAAATAGGATTTTGAGGTTAAAATAATTACCCAAGGGGGTCCCAATGAAGATAATTCCGGGAAAAAAACCAGAACACACCAAACAACCTTCACAGGATGGACGTTTCTTTTTCGATTTGTATGATCAGGCGCCTCTTCCCTATCAATCGCTGGACGGCGAGGGAAAAATTTTGGCGGTTAATCAGGCGTGGTGTGAATTGCTGGGATATTTAAAGGAAGAGGTCATCGGGACACCCTTCGCTGATTACATCGTTCCCCATCAAAAACAAACTTTCAAAAATAGATTTAATCAATTTAAGGAAACCGGCTCTGTCAAGAATGTCGAGTTTGAATTGATTCATAAAGATGGAAGCAGTGTGTTTATTTCCGGCACTGGAAAAATTGTTTATTCCGATAACCGCCAGGTTAAACGGACGCATTGTATCCTGGTGAATATTTCGGATCGTGTGCATTATGAAAAAAAGTTCAACGACAGTCAGCAATTTTATAAAGCCTTATTCGAAAACAACCTCGAAGTCATTTTATTGATTGATCCGGATAGCGGAAAGATTATCAGGGCCAACGATGCGGCATGTATTTATTACGGATATTCTCTTGATGAAATAACCCAATTGAATATTTCGCAAATAAACACACTTTCGTTTGACGATATAAAAACAAAAATGAATAAAGCGCATCAATTGGATCAGAACGTCTTTTATTTTAAACACCGCCTCTCCAATGGTGATTATCGAGATGTCGAGGTTTTCAGCGGTCCCATTGAGGTTAATAACAACAAACTGCTTTATTCAATCGTCAGGGATATCAGTCGTCAAAAAAACGCTGAAGATGAGGTTGAACGCATGGGAATTGCAATGCGTGAACGGTTAATTGCCCTGACCCAACCGATCGGCAAAATCGACCATCTGAAATTTGAAGATCTTTTTAACATTGAGGATATTCAAGGCATTCAAGATGCTTTTTCGCAGGCAACCGGCGTTGCATCCCTGATTACAGATATTAACGGATATCCGATCACAAAACCCAGTGGGTTCTGTCGTTTATGCGAGATTATTCGTCAAACGGAAATCGGCAGGAAAAATTGTTTTTATTCTGACTCAATTCTTGGAAAACCGGGTCCGGATGGGGTTATCTTGCAGCCTTGTTTAAGCGGAGGACTGCTGGATGCCGGAACGCATATCAGCGTTGGTGACCACCCTGTTGCCAATTGGTTGATTGGCCAGGTTTGGGACGTTTCTTGCGATCCGAATATTTTATTGGAATATGGCAGGGAGATCGGAGCCGATATGGTTGTTTTTGAAGCAGCCATACAGGAAATTCCGCGTATGCCCCGCTCTCAATTTGAAAATATCGGTGGAATGTTATACAAAATTGCAAATCAATTATCCAAATTAGCCATTCAAAATGTTCAACAAGCCCGGGTGATTATTGAACGGGAACAAGCAAATTTAAAACTGGTTCGAATTAATAGTCTTTATAAAGTAGCCAACAGCATCAACCAAAATACGTCCAGGGTTCATTCTCCGGAAGATCTATTCCAGATGGTTT
>JAJTBH010000454.1 GCA_021287005.1 Anaerolineae bacterium | reverse complement strand
TCCAGAACCCGCAACAGTGCGGCGGGTGATGACCGAGAAGATGCATTTGACCGTCAATTTGACCGGGATGTGCGTGACCTCGAAAAACAATCCACCCTCTTCCCCAAACTTTTTGTGGCCATTTTTATGTCAATCGCAGTGATCACGTTGGTGATTGCTTTTTTTTCGGCTTGGAGCGCTTATCAAACCGTCTCGCGTGAAAAAAGCGCTTCCGGAGTGGTGGTGGATATGGTGGAACACTCTTCACGCGACAGTGAAACCGGCAGTGTAACGACTTATGCCTATCCGGTAGTGGCGTTTGCCCCGGCCGGACGATCTACTCAGAAGATTCAAATGTCGGAGGGCGCATTTCCTCCCGATTATGGAGTGGGAGACCAGGTTACCGTTTTGTATGATCCAGAGCGGCCCCGCGAAGCGCGCATCAAGTCGTTTTCAAGTGATTTGCTGATGTGGCTGTTGCCCGCCATTACGCTTTTGGTGGGGCTTGTTTTTGGCGGCGTGGCTGTGGCCGTGTTGAAAATCTGGCCCTGGTGGAATAAAAACGATACCCTTACCGCCGGCACCAAACGACTTTAATCGGGCAAAATCTGTGGCGGGGTGACTGGCTGCCGGTGAGGGCACCTGCCGGGTTTACCTCAACCCTGGCGCGCTGGACGATAAAAAACAACCTGCGGATTAAACGGGAATGAATGATGTTAATCCGCAGGTTTATTTTAATCAAAAATGGTCCTGATTGTTTTTAAGACTCCTGGTTTATTCGGGTGAAACCTGAACCACGATTTTGCCGCGTGCGTGGCCTTCACCCAGGTAGCTCAATGCGTCTGCGGCCTGCTCAAGCGGGTAAACCCGGTCGATCACGGGGCGTATCCGGCCGTTTTCGGCTCGTTCGGTAAGATAACTTAAATCGGTGCGGTTGGGATGAGCCGTGAGAGTCAGAAACTTTTTATCACCAAACATTGAAACCAGGGGACCCAGCAGCAGTGACTGGAAAATTTGAGGCATGCTGCCGCCGCAGCACACGTAACGCCCCGCGGGGCTGAGTACACGCCGGTAATCCGCGAGGGATTGGTAGCCGTTAACGGCCAGAATCAGGTCGTAGTGTTTGTTTGAGCGGGTGAAATCTTCGCAGGTGTAGTCTATTACATAATCTGCGCCCAGTTCGCGTACCAGCTCAGTGTTGCGCGGGCTGCATACAGCGCTGACTTCGATATCAAAATCTTTGGCCAGTTGTAATGCAAAGCTGCCCACGCCGCCGGAGGCGCCGTTAATCAAGACCTTCATCCCGGCCTGAATGTTACCCAGGCGTAATCCCTGCAGGGCGGTCGTGCCGGCCATGGGCAGGGCTGCGGCTTGTTCAAAACTCAGGTTGGCCGGTTTTTTTACCAGCAGGTCTTCCGTGGCCAGTGCATATTGAGCCAACCCGCCCCAACCGCAGGCCGAGATATCTCCCAATACTTCGTCGCCCGGTTTAAAAAGGCTCACGTTTTTGCCCACAGTCACCACCCGTCCGGCCACGTCTGCTCCGAGGGTGTTGATTTTGGGGCGCGGAAAACCAAAAGACAGGCGGGCGAGATAAGGCTCGCCGGTTAACAGGTGCCAATCGGCATAATTCAAGGCAGTGGCTTTAACTTCGATTAAAAGCTGATTATCGTTGGGCTGAGGCTGCTCGATCTCTTCCAGCGTTAAGCCGGCGGGTGAACCGTATTCTCTAAAAATGGATGCCAGCATGCTTAACCTCCGATATTAATGACAATATTGCCCTGTTTTAAACCCGATTCGGCGTAACGATGCGCCTCGGCGGCCTGCTGCATGGGGAATTGTTTGTCGACGGGTGATTTTAATACACCGGCTTCGATTAAATCTCTGACGGCGATTAAGTCCTCCCGGCTGCCGGGCGCGATGGCGCACATCACGCGCGGTTTCATTCCGAAGGAGGAACGCAACATCAACAATAATTGTTTGAGCTTAAAACTGGCCAGCAAATACAGGCCGCCGGGTTTAAGCGATTTTTTAACCTGCGCGAAAGAGGTTTTGCCGAGTACGTCAAAAATCAGGTCATAGGCTGCACCGTCTTGACTGAAATCTTCACGAGCGTAGTCGAATACCTTTTCGGCCCCCAGTGATTTTACATATTCCAGGCGTTGTGCGCCGCACACGCCGCTGACCGATGCCCCGGCAAACCGGGCAAGCTGAACGGCAGCCGCGCCGATGCTGCCGGATGCACCAATGATTAATACCTTCTGGCCGGGTTGAATGGCCGCTTTTTGTAACAGGTTAATTGCCATGACCGCACCATATGAAGCGCAGGCGGCTTCGGCATCGGAGAGGTTGGCCGGTTTACGCGTGACACAGCCATCTTGAGGCACACATACATACTGGGCATAAGCGCCCATGTTCTGGCCAAAATAACCAAAAACGGCATCTCCCGGCTTAAATTGAGTAACGTTTTTCCCAACAGATTCAACCAGGCCGGAGAATTCGCTGCCCAGCACCGGGTTGGAAGGTTTTTGCAGACCGAAAGTGAATTTTGCGATCAACCAGAAGAGCAGAGGCATGTTAAATTGGGCCGGGCTGATGGCCTTAAAATTACGCGCTGCCAGGTCGCCGTAATTTACCGCGGTGGCGTTTATTTTGACCAGAATTTCATTATCACCCGCCACCGGTTTCGGGCGTTCGGTCAGATGCAGCACTTCGGGAGCGCCATAAGAAGTATATTCAATCGTTTTCATTTTTTAATCCTTAAAAATCTAGATCTGGTTTACGGCAACGGGTTTTTCTGCCCCGCGCCAGACCCAGGCATACCAGACGATAAAAGCCGTACAACTGATTTCAATCGCGGAAAAGAAGATGTAATAAATGGTGGAGGTTCCGGTCAACAGACTTAATATTTGCACCGCGGTCATAATAAATCCGGCGATGATATTGGCCCAGC
>JAJTBH010000453.1 GCA_021287005.1 Anaerolineae bacterium | reverse complement strand
AAGAGGTAAAGGTTGAAGATAAAGGCAAACAACAAAAGCAGGATGATGGTGGCCTGGTTGGTTTTGATGGCACTGTGATCGACAATTGAAAAGGATGTGTTTGACATAAGCTCTCCTGATTAAATAAAACCTTCAGATAATAAAAAACGAGGTGGTATTTGCACCACCTCGCCAGGGACATTTCCGCCAGTTAAAACAACACAAGTTAAATTTGATTCGGTGTTTTTTCCTTTTTTCCGGCGGTTAATGCCCCCGGATACGACATAAAAACTTGTGCATGTTAAAACTCCACGTTTGTTTATTGAACTACACTGATTATATTTGAATCGGGGGGGGTAAACAACCCGCATTAATGCTTAATCATTCCGGGTTATTTTGCCTGAAATGCCTGTGTTTTATACCGGCCATTTGACGTTAAATAAAACCTGCCTGGAATTTAAAAAACTTCCCCCGGTTATTAAACCGTATCGGGAGAAATACCCGGTCTTGTGTGCAGGCTGCACACCCTTAAACCGGCCGATATGGTTAAAATGATAGGTGTTATGAAATTCGTAACGGCCTTGAGGGAGAGAGCATGAAAAAGAAAAGCCTTATAATATCCGTTTTGTTAATATTCGTTCTGTTTTTATTATTCGCATGCAGCCCGGCGCCCACACCTGCACCGGCCGTGCCCAGCGCGGCAGCCGCGGCTGCCGTGCAGAGCAGTGACGTTCCACCCACACCCATGCCAACGCAGGCGCCCACGCCCACCGCCGCGCCGCCGCTGCCCTGCAACATCACTTTTGAAAGCGACCGCGACGGCAACCCGGAAATTTATGTCATGGGGCCCGACGGCAGCAATCAGGTGAACTTAAGCAACAACCCGGCCGAAGATTCAAACCCGGTCTGGTCGCCGGATGGCAGCCGTATCGCCTTTGTTTCAAACCGCGAGAGTGAAACCGGCGGCGGTCAGTTTATTTATGTCATGCAGGCCGACGGCCGCAACGTGCAGCAGCTTTCAAAACAAAATGAAAGTAAATATCCCGACTGGTCGCCGGATGGCAGCCACATCGTTTATAACGACAAAGGTGATATTTACCTGGTGAACCTGTCTGACGGCAGCGAGGTGAACCTGAGCAACAGCCCCGAAAACGACGAACAGCCAAAGTTTTCACCGGATAGTCAGCGCATTGCCTGGATTAAGGGAGAGGGCAAGGATACGGCCATCTTTACCATGAACCTGCAGGGCGGCGATGTGCAGCAGGTGACCCATGCCGGCAAAGTGAACGACCTGGAATGGACGGTCGACGGGCGTCTTTTTAGCCATTGGGAGAACCCCGAAGGTGTGTGTTTTAACTGCCTGCTCAGCGCCGACGGCAAACAGGTGTCGAATGCCGGCGGCAAGGGCGATATTCAACAATACCTGCCCTTCTGGACGCTGGATCATCAACGTGTCGAGATGGCAAGCGGGCCGGGACCGCAGGGCGATGAAGAAATTTTCCTGGTCGGCAATAATTTTGATGGCATGTTCCTTTACCTGACCCAAAACCCCGCCAACGACCGAAACCCCGATGCGCCTTTTGGCTGCGGCGGCGAGGCGGCTGCACCACAGCCCGCTAAACCGGCGGAGGCCGGCGCGCAGCCGAGCGGCGGCAAAGAGCTTGTGATCGGTTATGAGGATGGCGACAATTTGTTGACCACCGTCATGCAGCAGGATTTGGACCAGGCATGCAGCGAACTGGGTATTAAATGTATTCGCGGAGAAAACATGCGTACGCTGCTTGAGCAGAAGGTCAACGCCATCCTTTCAGTTTCCAATCGCTGGCATGTGTTGGGCACGTACCCCGATTTGCACGAGGCTGCCAGCCAGGGCGTGCCGGTTTTTGTGTTAAATGCCGAAAGCGGCGAGCCGGGCATCTATAACCTTTCGGCTGAAAACGAGGTGGTGACCGCCACCTTGAAATGGATGTTTACACAGATGGGCGGCCAGGGTGATTTTGTGTATTTAAATTTTGGCCAGAGCGATTATTACCAGGTCCTGATCGACTCTTCGCTTAAGCAATTTCCGAATATTAAAACAACTGGAATCGCGGTGGATTTCAACAAACCGTATACCCAGGCCGATTTTCAAACTTTAATCGAAAAAAGCCCCGCCATTGACGCCGTCTGGAGCAGCGATTTTGATAAAGAATTGTTCTGGGGCATCAACAGCGCCCAAAGCGACCATCTGCCGTTGGCCAATTGTACGCCAAGAATGGAGATTTTAACCAATTGGAAAAATGCAGTCGACGGCGGTTCGTCCTTTAAATGCCTTGCCTTTGTTAAACCGGGCGGCACCGCCTATGAAGGTGTGTACGCGGCTTATTATTTTCTGAACGGATTGAAGTTTAAGCCCGATGCGCTGGTGGGTGAGGGGCACAATACGCTTAAATACGATTTGCCCGAGATTAACAATGAAACCCTGCCGGACTGGCTGATGAAACTGGACCAATTACGCGAGAATCAGGCGGGCGTGTACGAGCTGCCGCCTATGAGCCCGGAGGAAATTAAAACGAAGTGGTTTGTGGAATAGATACATTTTTCAATCACCGCCGAGGGGGCCGGTGACAAACGACCCCGGCCGCTATTAAAAGCCGGGGTCGTTTTTTTAAGCGGCAATCGTTTTGTAGCTGTACCATCGCCGACCGGCGCCGGACCGGTGCGTTGAATCTCATGTATTATTAAATAAGGAAAATAACCTGCCCGTGAAAGTTAATCGGGAATTTGACTTTATCATACAATAAAGATGTTTATGTCGAGGGTGAAAATCGTGATGGTTTTATTTGAACAATATTGACGTATATCCCAATGGCTTTAATTTATCAGATAATGAAAAAAAAGAGACCAATTGGTTCCCGCAGGAAGTTTAATCTAACCTGACGCTAAGCGAGTAAAAATAGTTTCATTTTAAGAAACAACAT
>JAJTBH010000452.1 GCA_021287005.1 Anaerolineae bacterium | reverse complement strand
ACGGATGCTCGCTTCGCCGATGAACAAAGTGAAAACCGCCTGCCACCACAGTTGGCCGCTTTGCTGCACGGTCAAACTTTGTTTACCAACCTTGAAATGATGCCCGCTTTAATGCTGCCCATTGCGGGCTCGTTAGCCTGCGAAACCTGGCGCAAAGAGCATGACGGCGAAGACCCGCATCCGCTGCCCGTAAAAACCGTGCCTGCCCATCATGCCCGTGTTTTTATCGCCAGCGAAGGAGATGTGGCTGAGATTTTTGGTCGTAAGGAAGAAAAAGGTAATTTCATAATTGGCACAACCCTTGAACAGGGTCACCCCATCTGTATTAACCTGGATAAATTTGTTCAACGTTCTTCCGGAATATTTGGCACCACCGGTTCGGGTAAATCCTTCCTGACCCGCATGATCCTGGCCGGTTTAATTAATTACAACAAAGCCAGCGTGATGGTTTTTGATATGCATAACGAATACGGCTTGGATGATACCGCTTCCGACACCAATCAGCGCATTGTCGGTCTGCAAAGTAAATTTGGCCGTTCGCGTGTGAAAATCGTCGGGCTGGGGCGCGGCGCCAGCATTCGCGGTCAAAATCCCGATTTCACCCTTGAGATCGCCGAAAAAGACATTCAACCCGAAGATATTGAAATGCTCTCGCGCGAGTTAAATCTTAAAGAGACCACTTCGACCACTCTGGATGCCTTAATTAACACCTTTGGGAAAAATACCTGGTACCAGGAATTTAAAAACATGCGGGTGGGCGCCGTGGTATTGGATGAGGAAAACGGCAAACGTATTCCCGCTCCGGATAGTGTCGCTGCATGGGCTAATTCGAACGGGGCCAACCCGATGGCTGCCGAGGGTTTGCACAATAAACTGGGGCGTTTATTTAACAAAAAATATATCGTGGAACAGCCTGCCGTTGACAGTGTTCAGGAAATAATTAAGGCGCTGGAAAACGGTCAACACATAATCCTGTCATTCGGAGAGCACCAGAGTGACCTTGATTACCTGCTGGTCAGCAACCTGTTAACCCGCCGCATCCGGGCGGCCTGGGAACAGCGCACGGACGAATTCCGCAGTAAAAGCAGCAGCGGCAAAGAACCGCGCCCGTTGGTGATTGCCATTGAAGAAGCCCATAAATTACTCAACCGCGAGATGGCCTCTCAAACCTCTTTCAGCACCATCGCCCGCGAAATGCGTAAATATTATGTCACCCTTTTAATTGTGGACCAGCGCCCGTCACAAATTTATGATGAAGTTTTATCCCAACTTGGCACCCGCATTTCCGCTTCACTGGGTGATGATGATGATATTCAAGCCGTATTGGCCGGTCTGGCAGGCCGCGAGACGCTGCGTGGTATGTTGGCTCATCTTCAGCCCAAGGAAGAAGTTTTACTGCTGGGCTGGGGTGTTGCCATGCCCATTCCTGTGCGCTCCCGGCGTTATGACGAGAATTTTTGGCGAGACCTGTTGGGTGAACGTACCGGCCTGGAGCGTAAATCAGATGGAGCGGATATTCTAAAACAATTGGGATATTAACTGCCGCGTATTTTTAAATTAAAAAGCATTCCTATAACAACGGAATGCTTTTTTGTTTTTAGTTTTTACAACATTCTGATTAAATAAAATAAAATCGGGATAACAAAGCCAAGGATCACCCCACCCGTCACTTCACGCGGGGTATGGCCTAAAACCTCTTTGAGCCTTTTTTCCGAAACGGGATGTCCGCTGAGTAGTTCTTCAACCAGCATATTGATCTGTTGAGCGTGAAAGCCTGCCTGTCGGCGAATGCCCATTGAGTCATAAACCACAACCATCGCCAGGGTCAGGGCAATCGTAAAGGCGGCTGTGTTAAACCCCTCATTTAATCCAATCGAGAGGGCCGCCGAGGTAACCAACGCCGAATGGGAACTGGGCATACCACCCACACTGAACCACAAAGCCCACCTTCTTTGACCGGTTTTAAAATAATGGATGGGCACTTTTAAAAACTGTGCCAGTAACCAGGCCGTTAAAGTATCCAATAACATGTGGTTCGTAATAATCTGTTCCCAGATATTCATATAATTTTATTCTCCCTCATCCAGGCGATCACTGGAGCCCATTAATTTTTTTACCTTTAAATCCGCCTGTTCAAGCAGTTCATTACATCGTTTTGAAAGTTCCTGACCGCGTTCAAAGAGCAGCAGTGATTCTTCCAGGGTCGAAGACTCGGTTTCAAGTCTGGTAACGATCTGCTCCAGTTCTGCAAAGGCCTGTTCATATCCCAGGCGGGTGATTTCATTTGCTGCGTTTTTAGCCATTTTACTCCTTCTTATTTTACATCAGCATTAAACTGTCCGTCTGATATTTGTATCGAGATTTCTTCGCCCTTTTGTATTTGGGAAACGTGTTTCACCAGGTCACCACTTTTTTTACTGATTATGGCATATCCCCGGTCTAATATGGAGCGTGGATTTAAAGCCAATAATCGTCCGGATAAATTAAGACTGTTCATCTTGTGAATATTTATCGTTTGCTGCCCGGCACGATTCAATCGCAGGGTCATTTCATCCAGCCTCTGCCAGTCCGTTTGCAGGCGGCGCATGGGTGATGCTCTTAATAAATCGGAATAAAGACGATTATATGTTTGCCGGTTATTTTGTAAATAATATAAAAAGTTGGATTTTAATCGTTCATCAAGGTCCAACAAAGATTCTTTTAAATCATCCTGGTCGGGAGTGGCCAAAACAGCCGCGCCTGTTGGGGTTGGTGCGCGTTTATCGGCGGCAAAATCCGCCAGAGTGAAATCCGTTTCGTGCCCCACACCACTGATCACCGGTGCTTCTGATGTTGCAATCGCACGCACAACGTTTTCATCGTTAAAAGCCCACAAATCCTCCAGCGATCCGCCTCCGCGTGCCACAATAATCACGTCCGGTTGAATGGTACGGTTGAGGTATTGGATGGC
>JAJTBH010000451.1 GCA_021287005.1 Anaerolineae bacterium | reverse complement strand
CGTTCTTAAGCGCCTGGTAGGCTGTATTAATTTTGCGATAATCGATTGTACGGTCAAATGCCACAACAACCGCGTCAATCCCCATGGGATTGATCACCTGACGGATATCCTGATCGAGTAATTCTTCGACCACGGTGAGGCCGAAAGCGCGCAGTTCGCCTTTTAAACTGTCTTCACCGACAACATACAGCCGTAAGGTAGGGTGATGTTTGGCCAGGTAATAACCCAGCACATAGGCCGAGGTGATCACTTCTTCCGGCGGGGTTGGAATGCCCAGACGAGTCAGCTTTTCGGCATAATAATAACGTGTATTTAAAGGATTGTTACTGACGAAGACGACTTTTTTATTTTTCCGGCGCAGGCCGGCGATTGCCTCCACAGCGCCGGGAAGGGCGGCATTACCCAGGTATACAGTGCCGTCAAGATCAAAAATGAAACCATCGATGGATCGGGGCATGAAATCTATCTCCGTGTTAAAGGATGTTCAGGAAATGGCATAATTTAAGTGAGGTGAAACGACGGCGCAGGTTGTTTGAATATAAAATAGCTTCACGCGCCTCAGCATCTGAAAAACCCAACATGGCCGGTGTGGTGGGTCCACCCACCGCAGCCAGCATGTCACGTAATTCGGCTGATGGAGGTACACTGGCGGCAATTTCCAGAACGGTATCCCAATTTGTAAGAATTCGTTCTTTTAATGCTTCAAGTCTGTTTTGATCCATATTGATGAAGGGGGATTGAAGATCGATTAAACGATCGCTGATGGACGGATAAACGTTTCTGATCGCCTGCTTTTCCTCTTCGGGATTAATTATGGTCTCATTTAAAAGGTTATTTACATCGTTAAGCGTAAGTTTTTTAATTTTTTCGTAATAAGCTGCGGTAATGATGGTACCCACGCCTACTTTGGCCCCATGCAATAATCCCGGGCGATGCTGCCAGAGCAGTTTCATTTCCCAATGGTGAGAAATGTGATGTTCTGCGCCTGAAGCGGGCTGGGTGTTGCCGTATTCAATGATACCCATTCCGGAGCCAATCAACCCGTCAATCAGAGCATACATGCTTTTAGGGTCTCCTTCGGCGAGATGGGCATAACTCGAGACGCATTTGTTAAGTGCAGCGCGGAAGCTGGCTTCGACATGGGCGTCATATCGCTCATCCCAGAGGATGTGGCCCAGTTTCCAATCAGCCAGCGAGGTATATTTTCCCAGAAGATCGCCAAAACCGGCCGCAATCATTAATTTGGGCGCGGCAGCCAGCGTAGACAGGTCGGCAAATGCGGCAGCGGGAGCCTTGCAATCGGCTGTTTCTTTTAAACCTCGAAATACAAGGGGCGCGCCCACGGAAACAAAACCATCCACCGATGGAGCCGTCGGCAATGAG
This sequence comes from Anaerolineae bacterium, assembly GCA_021287005.1. Classification (GTDB taxonomy): domain Bacteria; phylum Chloroflexota; class Anaerolineae; order Anaerolineales; family Anaerolineaceae; genus JAJTBH01. The sequence goes on along the minus strand of JAJTBH010000451.1, from coordinate 1,593 downwards.
ATAAAGGTGCTTCGGGTTCGATGTGCCAGAAAACGAGTGATATCGGTGATTGTTCCGGAGCCAACCGCCAGAAAAACCCGCTCTTCAGCATCCATCTGGTTCATTACCTGGATGATGTGCTCTTCGTCGGCAATAATTTCTTCGCTGCCGGATAATAATGCTTTGCGGAGATTAAACCCTACTGCCAGTAAAGCATCTTCGACGCGTTTTCCCAATGCCTGGTATGTGCGATTATCGGCGATCATTAAGAACTTTTTGTAGTTTTGGTCACTACAATATTTAATAAAAGCGGGAATAACATCGCCTTCTATTAGAACAAAAGGTTTTTCACTGGCATCTATCATTTTTTCTCCTGGTTGGCTGAGGTAAATAATGAATGTATTATACCTTTACTAAAGAAGAATCTCTTTCGCCCGGCGGGTAATAAACCCGACTTTCACAATTTTTCAGCCGGCGGACACATGTCATTCTTCGGCGGTCAGTGGTTTAATGCCATTTACAGGCGATAATATAACAAACGTTGTGCGTTTCGGGCCATTTTAATTGATGCCGTAAGACGAAACATTAATCTGTAAAACCAGTTCAGGTTTTTAATGTCGGGCGATTGACTGAAAAACCATTCTTCCAGCAACGTAAAACCCGGCTTCCAGTTTTCTATTTGGTGTGGGTCGTCCAATCCCCAATAGATTTCTGCTCCGGTTTTTTGCAAGGAGGGGTGAGATTGAATGCGACTGACAGTGTATAAACTGAATACATCAAAAATGATAGAACAATTGGAAAATCGATGGTTTAAGGCTAAAAATAACCCTTTTACCTCTTCTTCATGCAAATACATCAATAAACCCTCTGCCAATACCAAAACAGGGCGATCTTCATCGGGAATCTGCCGTATCCATTCCAGGTCGGTTACCGATGAAGCGATCATCCGGTAATTCTCATTTTCTGAAAAGAATTTCCGGCGCAGTTCAATGACATCAGGCATATCCAGGTCGAACCAGAGTGCTTTGTCGTGATCAAGCCGCAAACAACGGCTGTCCAGGCCACATCCAAGGTGCAGAATAATGGCGTTAGGGTGTTTTTCTAAAAACAAGGCTGTAAACCTGTCCAATTGTTTGGCCCGCAAACATAAAGTGATTTGGGTTTTTTGGGGAACTTTTAAAGACGAAAAATCATATGATACCTGCGATAATATTTGATTGGCTTTTATATCATCCAAAACCGGGTTTTTCCCGGCCTTGGAAAATAACGGAATTAACAGAGTTTCTTGAGCTTTACTTAATACAATTTTTTCTTTCATGTGTTTGAACACTCACTTCGATTGTTTACTTAAATAACGACTTAATATATATACGTAAAAATATCCGGTTTGCATTCAAATAAATCAATATGTACAATATATTTAATATTTCTTATCATTATAGTAGAAGCCCTAAAAATTCCGGTAGCTTATATCGGGGTAAATAAAAATAGTTTGTTTACAGATTCAGATGGTCAATGTGGCGGGTGCATGAAGGCTAAAAAACAAGGTTTACCTCAAATAAACAAAAAAACTGAGAATGGCGGCCCTGAGGGTTTGGGAACCGAAAATCGAAC
>JAJTBH010000450.1 GCA_021287005.1 Anaerolineae bacterium | reverse complement strand
CGCGAATTAATCCTGGATATTTTTGAAGAGGTATCCGGCTCGCGAATGATGTGTAATTATTTCAGGTTTGGCGGTGTTGTTCGAGATATATCACCGGAATCGTTTAAGAAAATCAAGGATCTGGTTGATTCTCGATTGGAAAAGAAAATCGACGAATTGGACCAGTATCTGACCGATAATGAAATTTTACGCAGCCGCTGTATCGGGGTAGGTCGAATTTCGGCAACCCAGGCCCTCAATATGTCGGTAACCGGACCGATTTTAAGAGCCAGCGGTGTTCCTTATGACGTGCGTAAGGCGGAACCTTATGGAATTTACGATAGGTTCGATTTTGATGTTCCAGTGCGCCAAAATGGAGATGTGTTTGACCGTTATATTGTCAGGTTACAAGAAATCAGACAAAGTATCCGGATTCTAAAACAGGCTATCAAAGATATTCCTGAGGGGCCGGTAATGGCGGGCAAATCACAATACCTGGTTCGTGTCCCACAGGGCGAGGCATATGGCCGTGTTGAAGGTCCTAAAGGCGAACTTGGCTTTTATGTTGTTTCGAATGGAAAATCCAATCCGCTACGCTACCACGTTCGCGCCCCATCATTTATCAATTTGACCAGTCTGTCAAAAATGTGTACAAACCAGAAAATTGCCGATGCAGTTGTTATTCTGGGTGCAATGGATATTGTACTTGGCGAAGTTGACCGGTAGATGGGAAAGAGGAGACGATGAACGGAATTGGAATTTTAAAAGGTTTATGGGTGACATTTTGCCATTTTATAGAAACATTTCTGGTTGATTTACGCAGCGGTTCAAAAAGATACTTTACGGAAACAGGGATTAAATCAAGACTAAGCGCCGATACGGATGGAATATTTACCATTCAGTATCCTGAAGAAAAGATGCCTGTCCCTGAAAATTTCAGATACCTGCCATTTTTGGTGTACAGAGAAACTGAAAGCGGAGAAAAAAAGCCTTTATGCACGGCGTGTGGAATCTGTACAAAAGTATGTCCGCCCCAATGTATTTCGATTAAGAAAGCGATTGATCCGGAGACGGGAAAAGCCATTTCATCTCCGGCTGAGTTTTTCATCGATATAGATATATGCATGAATTGCGGTTTGTGCGCTGAATATTGCCCGTTTGATGCAATAAAAATGGATCATGATTATGAAATTGCAACCCAAACACGCGATAATAATCTATATGACCTGCAAAAATTGATGAAACCCATGGCATATTATGCTAAAATCAGACCGTCGTATTATGCAACGGAAGAGGCAGCGCGGCGTGAAAAGGAATTAAAAAAGAATCAGTAACAAAATTATGTCATTAAAGGTGGAAGATTCATGTACAATACGGATACCGAATTGTTATACCCGATGCGAGTAACGCCCATGCTGCGGAATATCCGTGAGGCAGAATGGGCGCAATTGGTAGACCGGGTCACTTCTAGAGATGCCGATTCAAATGAACAGGTTGCTTTTACTTTGATGATGGTTAAGTTGGATGGTTGTGCAAATTGTAATACGGACTCGTTTAGAGCGATGCGAGGGTGCACTCAATGTGCCCGGCAAAATATTAAACGCTTTCGCGGAAATGATCAGGAATTAATCAAACAATTTGCACAGGCAAAAAGTGAAGTTGATCGTTATTTAAAATCACGAAATGTACAGGATACCTGAACGAATAAAGGTATATGATGGAAACAAATATGAGTGAAAATATAAAAATGATCGGTGTAAGATTTTCGCGAGTTGGCAAGATCTACCACTTTGACTCAGGTGAAATTGCGGATCTTCGCGAGGGCGATATGGTTGTTGTAGAAACCAGTCGCGGCTGGCAATTGGGAGAGGTCGCCCAAATTGTAAAAGACGATCGCCCCATTCCGGAAGGCGGGTTGAAAAAAGTCGATCGTAAAGCCACTCCCAGAGATTTATTATTACGCCAGACCTGGCAAGCAAAAGAAGCTGAGGTGTTAAAAGTTTGCCAACAACGTGTAGCTGAATTGGATTTGCGTGGCGTGAAAATTGTCTCGGCTGAATATAGCTTTGATGGTGCACGCTTAACCGTTATGTTTTCCAGTGATACTGAAGAGAAAGTGGAATTAAAGTCTCTTCGGCAGGATGTTCAAAAAAAATATTCCCCGGCCCAGGTGGATATTCGCCAGATTGGCCCTCGTGATGTTGCTAAATTATTAGGTGGAATGGGTGCATGCGGTTTGGAAACTCGCTGCTGCTCGAAGTTCCTGTGCGATTTTAATTCTATCTCCATCAGAATGGCCAAAGACCAGGGTGTTTCATTGACACCCTCAGAAATTACCGGCATGTGTGGTCGTTTACGTTGTTGTCTGTTATATGAATACGAGCTGTATACAGAAATAAAACAACGGATGCCCAAGAGAAATAAAATTGTTGTCACCCCACAGGGCGAGGGCAAGGTTATTGATATGAATTTCATGCTGGAAACAGTTATGGTGGATATTCCTCAAGTGGGTATACGTATTTTTAATCGTGAGGAAATCAAACGCAAGGACGAATAGTTTATTATGGCTGACAACTCGATCATTATTGCTGAAGAAAACTGGCAAGAAAAATATAAAATTCTGGTCATTCTGGCTCATCCCGATGATCCAGAATTTTTTTGTGGCGCCACCATCGCACGTTGGTGCAAGATGGGTCATGATGGTTCCTATTTATTATTAACGCATGGCGATAAGGGTGGTGATGAAAAAAGTGGTTGCCAAAATCCGACAGTCAAGACCGGACGTGGTGGTTGGCTGCGACCCATTAAATTTATTTACACGCCCTAATGCCATTAATCATCCGGATCATCGCGCGGCAGGGCAGATTGTGGTGGATGCTTTATTTCCGGCAGCGGGAAATTACCACTATTTTCCAGAATTGATCTCTGAAGGTTTACTACCGGTAAATGTTAAAGAGTTATGGTTGTCCATTCCCGCGACGCCCAATTTTGTTCTGG
>JAJTBH010000006.1 GCA_021287005.1 Anaerolineae bacterium | reverse complement strand
ATTTTATTAAGATCAAATTTAATACCGGTTTAATTTATAAATTTTCTTTATTATCGCTTAAATCGTTTATTAAGTTTTAAAGTGTTTTTATAAAGTTATATCAAATTTTTACTTCACCTAAATAAAATCTTAATAAGTGAAGGATATATTTTGTCTAATCAAAGCAAAAACCGCAGATCGGCGTTAACCTTGCCGGAGGATATGAATGAAATTACAAACAATAATGGAAAAGATTAAAAAATTACCATGGAAAAGGATGAAATGGGGTATTCTGGCTGGTATTGGGGTGCTCTTATTGGCAGGCGGCGGGCTTTTCTTCTATTTTCAGAAGGCTCAGGCCGAGGCGGCCAGTGCGGCTGCCAAAGTTCCTTATTATACATCCAGGGTCAGTAAGGGTGACCTGCGCTTAACTGCAACCGGGTCGGGCACTTTAACCACCAGCAACGCGGTCAACCTCAGTTTTTCAACTGAAGGTATTGTCTCAGAATTAAATGTTAAGGTCGGAGATAAGGTGACCAAAGGTGAGGTTTTGGCGCGTTTGAGTGCTTCGGACCGAATTGAAGCCACGATTGCCAACGACAATTTATCCTTGTTGGAAGCAAAACAAACCCTTGAAGACCTTCACACCAACGCCCAGGTTAACCTGGCGACCGCATTTCAAACCTTTGTGACTGCTCAAAAAACATATGAAGATGCACTGTATTCTCAGGAACGCACCGATTATGCGCGCTGCAGCAAGACGGTTAATACCCAGAACCAGGTCAAGTATCAAAAGGCGTTGGATGATCTCAACCAGGCCGGTGAGCATGATTACGGCAGCTCCGCCTGGATTGAGGCCAAAAATGTTTACGATATCGCCCTGGCCAACCTGCAATATTGTCTGGGATACACTCAGGATGAAAAGACTTCGGCTGAAGCTTCTTTAAATGTGGCCAAAGTGGCGCTCGACAAGGCTCAAAAAACCTATACCACCTTAAAAGAAAACAACGGCATTGACCCCACCGAGCTTTCCATTGCCGAAAACAAGGTAAAAGCGGCCGAAGCTCAACTGGCAAGCGACCAGGCTTCGTTGGACAGCATTACCTTGACCGCACCCATTGATGCCGTCGTTACTTCAATATCAGCCAATGCCGGTGAGGTGGTGGGAACTTCGGTTTATATCACGCTGGCAGATTTAAGCGGTTCGGCCGTAAATGTGCAAATTAAACAAACCGACCAGGAATTGTTTGTGGTGGGCACCAAGGCGGAAGTTGTTTTTGATGCCTTACCCAACCAGACCTTCACCGGTGTGGTTACGGTGGTGGAACCAACCCTGGTGCAATCCGGCCAATATGACGTGATTGAAGGAACCATATTAATGGACCAGGCTGTTACGGATAATGGTAAATTTGTTCCCTATGGTCTGGCCGGCACAGTGACACTGGTGGGCGATGAAGCCAAAAACGCTCTGCTAATTCCGATAGATGCACTGCGCAGCCTGGGTGATGGCCAATACGGCGTTTTTGTAGTGGATCAGGACAGCAAGTTACGCCTGAAGACAGTGACGGTTGGCTTACAAACTTCAACGATGGCAGAAATCACCAGTGGTCTTAGCGAAAATCAAATCGTTTCAACTGGCGCTATCAAATCGAGTAATTAACTCGAAGCAGTATTGAGAGGAAACGATGAATGTTTTGAAACGCTTATCAGGCAAAAAAGTATTGGCGCTGGGAATTATGGCCCTACTGGTTGCCGTTAGCATCATCACCTACAGCATCTGGCAAGTAAATGCTGCCTCCGCCTCCAGGAGCACCAGCACGGCTTACCAGACCGACCGGGTGCGTAAAAGTGACATTTCGCTCTCATCGGCCGGCTCCGGATCGCTGATAACGGAAACCAGTGTGGATCTTGGTTTTGAAACAGGCGGCGTTTTGGCAGAATTAAATGTTCAGCCGGGCAGCCAGGTAAAAGCCGGTGATGTTCTGGCGGTATTGGATGATATTGACGAGCTAAAACAGGCGGTTACTACCAAAGAACTGGCTTTGCAGGAAGCGCAGACTGAACTGGACGATTTACTGGATTCGGCGCAAAAGAACCTGGCGCAGGCGCTGTTGGATGTTTCCAACGCCCAGGCCACCCAGGTGTGGTCTGAAAATCATGTCGTTCAGAAAAACACCCAGCGTTGTACGGATAGTACGACCTATACCTATTTGATGCAGTATATCTATGACTCATCTGACTATAATGCGTGGAACCGGCACCTGACCGATGGCAGCGGTTACGGCACCAGTTTTATTCAGGAGAATATCAATAAATACAACAAGAAGATGTATGAGTCTTACGAAAACTGGAAATATTGCGAGGGTTATACCGATAATGAAATCCTGGCTTCCGATGCCAATAACCAACTGGCAGAGGCTAATTATCAAAAAGCCGAAACGGTTTATGAGAATCTGAAGAATAATGAAGGGCTTGATCCAAAGGCAATTGCACTGGCTCAGGCAAAGGTGACCAACGCACAAAACGAATTAAAGTCTGCCAAAACCGATCTTGAAGGTGCGACCATTGTGGCACCCATGGACGGAACCATCATATCGGTAGATTATAAAGTGGGAGAAACCATTAAAGATCCATCGGATGGCGTTACCCCGATTATGACCCTTGCCGATTTAAAACACCCCGTGTTACAGGTTTATATTGACCAGGCGGATATGCAGAATTTTCAGGTGAATTGTAAAGCTGATGTCAGCTTTGATGCCCTTCCAAATCAGACCTTCAGCGGTATTGTTACCCAGGTTTATCCGACCGTCACTTCTTCAAGCGGATCGGATACGCTCGAAGGCATTGTTCAACTGGATGATATTACCTCAACTTTAAAACAGGAACTGCCGCTGAATTTGCCTGCGATGGTAGATGTGGTTTGTTCTGAAGCAAACAATGTGCTGATTGTATCTGTCAATTCCATTTACGATATCGCCGGTGATCATCCTTATGTATATGTGCTTAACTCTCTGGGACAACCCGAAAAGCGAGAAGTAACTATTGGATTGGCAAACGATTCCTTCGCTGAAATTAAAAGCGGTTTAAGCGAAGGTGAAAACGTGATCAGTGAAAGTATTAAAGAGAATTAATTAGAAAAATCTGGCATATTTGGAGGAGTTGTGAACTCAATTCTTAAAGGCAATTTACTGAAAAATAAAAAAGTCTGGATCGCTCTGGCGGCCGTTATTGTAATTATTGCCGGTGTGACGGGATATTTGTTGCTCACTAAAAAACCCGCTTCCACGGCAAAAACCGGCAGCAATACGCTGCAAACCACACAAACCAGAATCGGTGACCTGACTTTGTCGGCATCCGGCACGGGTACTCTGACCTCGGAACAGGAAGTTTTATTAAACTTCAGCGCCAACGGTAATGTGGGCAAAATTAATGTTCAACCGGGCAACAAGGTATCCAAAGGTGACGTGCTGGCCGAACTGAACGATACCACCGATTTGCAGGCAGCCGTTTCGACTGCCGAACTGGATCTGATTAATAAACAACAGACCCTGGATGATTATCAAAACAGCGCCGATTCTAACCTGGGCGAGGCACAACTGGCCCTGGCCGATGCAAAAGAGGCACTAAAGACGGCCAAAGAAAGCCTGAAGTTACCCGGCGTGGCGCGCTGTGATGCCGATGTGACCCAGCAATATTATGACAAATGGATGCGCACCGAAGATACATTAAATAACCTGGGTGAAGCTCCGGAAGGTTCGGATTATTACATCAGCACCATTTTGCCGGCCAAACAGGCCCGCGACCAGGCTTATGCAACTTATATTTATTGTGCCAAATATACCGATTATGAAATCAGCGCTTCACAGGCCAACCTGACGATTGCCGATGCTAATGTGAGCGAATCTCAGAAAAAAGTGGATACCCTGACTGAAAACAAAGGTCTCGACCCGTATACCCTGGCAACCTATAAAAATGCCGTGGATGCTGCCCAGATTGCTCTGACCAAAGCCAAGGAAAAATTGGCCGGTGCGGAAATTGTCGCCCCCATGGACGGCACCATTATCTCAGTGGCCGGCAGCGTGGGCGATTATATTGAAACGGATACCACTTTCATCACCATTGCCGATCTGGATCATCCTTATGTACAGTTTTACATTGATGAGAGCGATCTGGGCCAGGTGGCTGTGGGTGATACCGCCAAAGTTGTTTTTGACGCCTTCCCTGATTTGACCTATACCGGCAAAGTGACTCAACTGGTTCCCAAGCTGGTGACCGTCAGCAGCACGTCTGCCATTCAAGGGCTGATTCAAATCGATTCACTCAAAACGACCAGCAATGTTTCTCTGATTGAAGGCCTGACGGCATCGGTGGATATTATTGGCGGCGAAGCGAAAAATGCGGTACTTTTACCGGTAGCTGCCCTGCGTGAGATTGGCACTAAAGAATATGGCGTCTTTGTGCAGGATAGAAGTGGAAAAATTACCTTCAAGACGGTTACCGTCGGTTTGATGGACCTGACCTATGCGGAAATTAAAGAAGGGTTGCAGGCCGGTGAAACGGTGACAACGGGTATTACGGAGACTAAATAATGGATAAGCCAACGATTATCGAAGTAGATGATATTCAGAAAATCTACGGTGTCGGCGATGCCGAGGTGGCTGCTCTGGCAGGTGTGAGCTTAAAGATTTATCAGGGCGAATTTGTGGCCATCATGGGGCCCAGCGGTTCGGGTAAAAGCACCCTGATGAATATTCTGGGCTGTCTGGACCGTCCTACCACCGGTAAATATATACTGGATAACGAAGATGTCAGTAATCTCAGCCGCACTGAACTGGCGCATATTCGCAACAAAAAACTGGGTTTCATTTTCCAGGCTTATAACCTGCTTCCCAGAATCTCGGCGCTGGATGAGGTCATCCTGCCGATGATGTACCAGGTGGAAAACAGGGTTGGCATGGCGGAACGGCGCGAACGCGGTATGGCGGCTCTGGAGAGTGTGGGGCTGGAAACGCGTGCACACCACCTGCCCAATGAATTGTCAGGCGGTCAGCAGCAGCGTGTGGCCATTGCGCGCGCTTTAATCAACGACCCGGTGCTCATCCTGGCGGATGAACCGACCGGCAACCTGGATACCAAATCCAGTTATGAAATTATGGATTTGCTGCACAAATTACATGAAAAGGGCAGCACGATTGTTATGGTAACGCATGAGCCCGATATTGCACGCCAGATGGAAAGAATCATTCACATTCGGGATGGCAAGTTGTATTCGGATGATGACAACCGGCTTGAAGCAGTAAAAGCTAAAAAAGAATTACACCAGCTTCTTAAGAAAAATGGAGGAAGCCAAGATGGACTATAAAGAGTTAATTTCTAATGCCTGGAAGAATGTGATGTCGAATAAATCACGGGCATTGCTGACCATGCTGGGCGTTATTATTGGTGTGGCGGCTGTGATCATCATGATCTCGGTCAGCGCCGGTACTGAAGCGACCATCTCAGAGGCCATCAATGGGCTGGGTTCCAACCTGTTATTCATCAGCGAAAACTTTTCACGCGGCGGACCGGGGCAGTCTTCGGCCAGCCGCCAGAGCACCGGCCTGGTTTACCCGGATGTCACTGCCATTCGCGAGCAGGTTGATGGCGTGGCGGGCGTTTCGGTTGAACAGCAAAGTTCGGTTACGGTGAAATATGAAAAAACGACCCTTACCGATATTACCATCGTAGGCACCACCCCCGATTATTTGACTGTGCGTAATCTGGCCATAGCCAGCGGCCATTTTATCAACGATACCGAACTGGATCGTGTGCAGAAAGTGGTGGTATTGGGTTCATCGGTGGCGACCGAATTGTTTGGAAATGAAGATCCCATTGGCAAAGTGATCACGGTTGGCTCAACCAAGTTAACCGTTACCGGTGTTCTGGCTTCAAAAAGCGGCTCAAGCAACACAAACTTTAACGGGCAAATTTACACCCCGATCAAGATCGTCTTTCAAAAGTTCACTCCATCCATGTTTGCCCGGATCGTGGGCGACCGGGTCAGAACAATTTTTGTCTCGGTGGATGAAAAAGCCGATATGGATAATGTGATTACGCAAATTAATTTATTGATGCTGAAACGGCATAAATTAACCAGTGACACGGCCGACTTTACCATTACCACACAGGATGACATCATTCAAACGCGTGCAGCTACCACCGAGTCTTTCCGTAATCTGTTGGCCTGGGTGGCGGGCGTCTCGTTGATTGTGGGTGGCATCGGCATTATGAATATCATGCTGGTAAGCGTTACCGAGCGTACGCGTGAAATCGGTCTGCGCCAGGCGATTGGCGCCACCCCGCGCGATATTCAGGCCCAATTCTTAACCGAGGCACTCATGTTAAGCCTGTTGGGAGGTATTATCGGCGTCATTGTCGGGGTGGGAGGTTCATACCTGTTTGGTATGTTTGGCGGCATGCGCACGGTTCTGGTGCCGTATTCCATCTTCATTTCGTTTGGTTCGGCGGCTCTGGTGGGTATTTTCTTCGGTTATGTACCGGCCCAGACGGCTGCCAAATTAGATCCGATTGTAGCTTTACGTCATGATTAACACGAATGTGATGATTTATAAAATTAAGAAGGAGAAACAAATGGGTAAAAAAGTGAGTTTATCCTTGCTCGCTGTGCTGCTGATTTCCGCCCTGGCTTTGAGCGCTTGCAGTGGTCAATCGACACGCACGGGCAGAGCGACACAAAACGGTAGTACAGGCGGCGCCCAGGGCACCGTGACCGAAGAAACCAAACTGGCCATCGGCATCATGAAGCTTGAAGGAACCAGCCAGGCGGTGACAACCGAGCAGGCCAAGGTTTTACTGCCGCTCTGGAAGGCGGAACGCAGCCTGGAGGGCAATTCATCGACGGCTGAAGCGGAACTGCAAGCTTTGACCGAGCAAATTAAAGGTTCATTAACGGCTGAACAACTGGAAGCGATTAATAAAATCGATTTCAGCCAGCAAAATCTGCGCACCCTGATGAGCGAATTAAATATCGGCAATGGTAGCGCGCAGGCCAGCAGCGGACAAAATGCCAGCGGCACGTCCACCTCGTCATCAAGCCAGCGTAATTTTAATGGCGGCGGCGGAGGCGGCGGTATGGGGGGCGGCATGGGCGGCCCTCCCGGAGGCGGTTTTGGCGGCGGACCGGGTGGTGACATGGGCGGCGGAACAATGTCCACCCAGTCGAGCAGCTCGACCCGAACGGCTACGACACAGGTGCGCGTTAATACGTTTCTTGTGAACGCCCTGATTACCCTCTTGACCGGCAAAGTTGGCGCCTGAAATTTGTAATAAAAACCAGAGGACTGTTTTCTTGATGAAAGCAGTCCTCTTTTGTTTTAAGGGAACTTTAAGACTCGAGCGGTCGTTTTAAAATCAATTCAAGGAATGAGGGACTGCCGCCGGTGCTGAGATTATTAATACTGATCATTTCCCAGCCTTCCTGTCCCAATTGGTTAATATAATCACGGTAGTCGGGCCCTCTGACTTCACCAATCAGGGGCGCGCTGCCCAGTTTTTGTTTGTTGGCGGATATAACCTTGCCATCTCGGGTAAACACAAACATATATTCCCATTTTTGCATTTGGACCTCCTTGTTGGGGTAAATCATCGTGTCCGGGCCGGATGAAACGGGGTATTTTATATTTATTTGTCCGAAATAAAAAGTTAGAAAATCGAGATTACGGCCATGATTTTCATAATTCGTGCTTAATCATAGCATATACTTCGCATATCAATCTACTAAAGCAGTGTTAAAATGTAAGAGTAAAAGAGATAAATAAACAAAGAGGCATGGATGGAATATGCAAAATTGGCCCAATACAATGTCACCACCGATATCAGATACCGTAATAAAAAATGTGGCAAGAAATACAGATTCCATGCCGGCCCGACTTCGAGGGGATGAGCCTTTTTCGTTGGAAAAGTATCAGGCGGTAAAGGTAAATAATCTGGGCATTTTATTACAATCCCGACAGGGTAAAAATATTTTGAAAAGTCCGTTTTATGCCCGCATGATTAAGGAGATTAAAAAATTTTGCGAGCAGGATAATATTCACCTGACTTTCTCAAACCTGCCGGTGGATGAAAGTGGGCACACGATAGATGAACCGGATGTTTTTATTGAACGGCAGGTGGATGCTTTGTTGGTTTTGGGCTTGTTCTTAAAAGAAAACGCCTGTCGTGCATTGGATCGTTTTGGCGTTCCGACCGTATTGCTGGACTCTTCTTCAGAAGTAAAAAACTATGATGCGGTTGAGATTGCCAATTATCAGGGAGCCTATGATGCCGTGTCTTATTTAATAAACAATGGACACCGTCGAATTGCCATTGCCGGCAGTTTACCGCAGACATTTAGCGGTATTTTTGACCGGCGGCGTGGTTATCTGGATGCCATGCGGGATTTTAATATTAAACCGCCGTTGTTTATTGACAGCCCCTTTACACCGGCGGACACCTATCTCGCAGCTCTGGAAGGGCTGAAAAATGATCCATCCATAACGGCTGTTTTTTGTGTGAGTGATTGGATTGCCATGGCGGTCATGCGCGCCGCCAGAGAATTGGGGCGAGATTTAAAAAGTGACCTGTCATTGATCGGTTTTAATGATACTTTAATTGCTTCACATCTTGATCCGGCGTTAACATCCATGCATGTGGATACAAAATCGATGGGCTGGATCGGTATAAATTTGATTAAAAATCGCATTCAAAACCCGGGAACCCATTTGGTTAAGATTGGTTTAAGACCCGACCTGGTTATTCGAAATTCGGTGCATACGGTCTAATGTTTAGGAGTTCATTCATGTTAAAGTTACCTCTCTCGGGTCAATGGAAAATGCGCCGCTATCAACAACAAGCGGACTGGGTTAGCGCCAGTGTGCCGGGCTGTGTTTATAACGATTTAATTTTAAATGGTTTGATTCCAGACCCGTTTTTGGAAGATAACGAGAATAATGTGCAGTGGGTGGCTGAAAACGATTGGTTGTATAGTCGTACTTTTGAGATGACACCAGAGATGCTGACTGCCGCACACCTCGAACTGGTCTGTGAAGGTCTGGATACACTGGCCGAGATAAAAGTTAATGGCCGGCCTGTTTTAAGCAGCAGCAATATGTTTATTTCGCAGCGCGTAGACATTAAATCCCTGCTCAGGCCGGGACAAAACGAAATCAGCATTCTTTTGTACTCCCCGTTAGTGTATACGCAGCAAAAAATGGCGGAACGTTTTTTGCCCTGTGTTGAAAATGGCATCACAGGTTGGGCTTATTTACGCAAAACCGCCTCGCATTATGGTTGGGATTGGGGGCCGCGATTGCCGACCCAGGGCATCTGGAAGGATATTTATATTCAGGCCTGGTCCGACAGCCGAATAACCGATGTGTTTATTCGCCAGCAGCATTACAGCGGCAAAGTGGCTCTGGCGTTTGCCATTCACAGGCAAGTGGAAACCGATTTAAGCCGGCCGATTAAAACACGGGTGCGCGTGACCTGCCCGGACGGCACGGTTTTGGAACAAAACCGTGATATGTCCGCGGATACTTTTGACCTTGTGCCCGTCTACATTCATAAACCGCGCCTGTGGTGGCCGAACGGGTATGGCGACCAGCCGCTTTATCAGGCAGAGATAAGTCTTTTAGATGGCGAGTTGGTTGTGGATGAACGCCGTTATGTAATTGGCCTGCGAACGATTGAACTGCGGCAGGAAGAAGACGCCTGGGGACAGTCGTTTACTTTCGTGGTCAACGGAACGCCTATTTTTGCCAAGGGCTCCAACTGGATACCGGCTGATTCTTTTCTGACCCGGATAAATCATGAACAACTGGAACACCTGATTCGTTCGGCTGCGCTGGCAAACCATAATATGCTGCGTGTATGGGGCGGCGGTTGTTATGAAAGCGATGATTTTTATGCCCTGTGCGACCGGTATGGCATTTTGGTCTGGCAGGATTTTATGTTTAGCTGTGCGGTTTATCCGCTTAACAATGAAGATTATCTGGAATCGATTCATGAAGAAGTGCGCCAGGCAGCCCGCCGACTGCGCCAGCATGCCTGTCTGGCATTGTGGTGCGGCAATAATGAACTTGAAATGGGCTGGTCGGGTTGGGGCTGGGATCGCCCCGATACGGCTGATTTAAAACTGGCGCATGAATTCTTTTTCTTTCAAATTTTACCGGCCTGGTTAATGGATGACGACCCGCTGACGCCTTATTGGCCGGGTTCGCCGTCATCCGGTGAGTCGCTCATGCAGGTTAACGAGGATGCCCTTGGCGATACTCATTTGTGGCAGGTCTGGCATGAATTAAAACCTTTTAAATATTACCGGGAACGAAAATCTCGGTTTGTCAGCGAATTTGGTTTTCAATCATTACCGGCCTTGCAGACCATCGCCGCTTTTGCCGCACCAACCGAATGGAATCTGACATCTTATGTTATGGAACACCACCAGAAAAATGCGGCGGGAAACGGCAAGATGTTGACCTATCTGACCGCACAATATCGTTTTCCAACCGATTTTAAGGGCATGGTTTACCTGACCCAGATTCAACAGGCAGAGGCGTTGCGGACCGGGGTGGAGCACTGGCGGCGTTATTGCGAACGTACTGGCGGCGCTTTATACTGGCAGCTCAACGACTGTTGGCCAGCGGTTTCCTGGTCGAGCATCGATTATAACGGGCGTTGGAAAGCCGCTCATTATGCCTCGCGGCGTTTTTTTGCCCCATTGTTAATTTCAATGGATATGGATGAAGATCGAAAAAAAGTGAGTTTATATGCCACCAATGAACGGGGCTCCGTTCAAACCGGGCTGCTGCGCTGGTTTTTGCTCAGCCTGGATGGCGATGTATTGGCCGGAGATGAACAGGTTTTTATGGCCATGCCGGCAGCTACCACACCGTTGGATGTGATCGACCTGTCACAAAAGGTCAACTCTGGCAACCAGCGCCAGGTAGTTCTGGCGGTGGAGCACTGGAGCAACGAACAATTGCTTTCAAGGCAGGTTTTGCCTTTTGTGCCCGATAAACACCTGGTTTTAAAAGACCCGCAGATTTCTTTAAACCTGGTTTTAAATGGTGAAGAACTGGAGTTAACTTTAATCAGTGAAAGCCTGGCGCGTTTTGTTGAGGTATCTCTTGAGGGACGAGATGTAATCTTTTCGGATAATTATTTTGATCTGCCGGCGCGCAAACCCTGTTGTATTAAATTTGCCTCACCGGCCGGCATGACGCTGCAAGAAGTGCGTGCCGCAGTTAAAATTTATTCCCTGTTCGACACATTTAGCGCCGGTTTATAATTTTTTAAAATCGTTAACCGTTTAGTTTTTTAAAAGATAATCAATAGCGCTTAAACGACGAACTGCCCTGGGAGAGAGTAGGGCAGTTCGTCGAATAAAAAGGAAAAGGAAGAGGCTAAAAGGAGAAATCAACCGGCTGTATCGATCATATCAGCTTTCAGGAGTTCAATGGTGTCTTGATCGAACTGTTTGGTTCCGTGTACAGGTTCACTATCGAAGAGGTAACAATCCAATGAGTCGCCTTCGTAAAGAGGAACAGAATAATAAGAGACATCAAACTCTGTAAATAATTTATTGTTCATCAGTTGTGTTTCCTGTTTTTTGTTGCACATTCAATTAACCATTGATGAGTAAATGATACTGATTTTGACTGGATATTACTATTACCCATATGGGTAAATTACATTTGTCCCTGTACAACTTCTTTCTTTTCTGGAAAACGAATAGATAACACGGCGATGCCGCTGAAGATTAAAATAATGCCGGCCGCCGCCACGGGGGTAAGGCGTTCACCCAACAATGTGACCCCCAGAATGCCGGCGGTGAGGGGTTCGGCCAGTGTCAGTGTGGTGGTGGTCGATACGGCGACGCTTAACAAACCCATTCCAAAAAGGGAATAAGCCAGGCCGACGGTGATGATGCCCAGGTGCGCCACCACCAGTGCGCCGCGTGGCTGTAAAACCCAGGCCAGGTCGTTTATTTTTAAGCCGTTAAAGATTAATACCGGCACCAATAAACAGGTGCCCAGGCAAAAGACAATCGCCATGCCGCTTTTGGGGTCCAGCACTTCAAACAGCTCTTTGCTAAAAAGGGTGAAGGCGGCATAAGCCGCACCGGCGCCGGTGGCCAGCAGCAGCCCCCACAGGTCCACATGCACATCGGCTCCACCCCAGGCTAAAAGTCCCGCGCCGCACACGGCTAAGAGGGTGGCAATGACCCATTTCCAACCGGGGCGTTCACCCCGGAAAAAATAACCCAGAATGCCGCCCATGATCGGGCAGCTTCCGATGCCGACAATTGTGCCAATCGCCACGCCCGTACGCGCCACACCCCCAAAAAAAAGCACCTGGTAGGCGGCAATACAAATGGCGGCCAGTAGAGTGCTTTTGATCGGAATGCGCACTTTGCGGGTAAAAAAAACACCGCTGACCAAAGCGATGCATAAAAGAATCACCCCGCCAACGCCTAAGCGTAATAAACCGATCACCGGTGGGGTGGCTTCTGCCGGCGCCAGAGCCTGTGAGGTACCGGTGGTACCCCACAGTGTGGCAGCCAGCAGAATATAAATTAAACCGTTGGTTTGTGGTCGTTTACCCACCCAGATAAGCCTTTTTGACCTGCGGGTTTTGAGCGATTTCCTGGGCTGTGCCTGATAGCACAATGCGGCCGGTTTCAATCACATAGGCGCGCGAGGCAACCCGCAGCGCCATGAGCGCGTTTTGTTCTACCAGCAGAATGGTGGTGCCCTGTTGGTTAAGGGTGCGGATGATATCAAAAATCGTATCAACCAGCACAGGGGCAAGCCCCATGGAAGGTTCATCCATCAATAAAATTTCGGGATTAAGCATCAACCCGCGGGCGGTTGCCAGCATTTGCTGCTCACCGC
Source organism: Anaerolineae bacterium (assembly GCA_021287005.1). Classification (GTDB taxonomy): domain Bacteria; phylum Chloroflexota; class Anaerolineae; order Anaerolineales; family Anaerolineaceae; genus JAJTBH01. The sequence goes on along the minus strand of JAJTBH010000006.1, from coordinate 16,406 downwards.
CTGAAAGCGTGCCGCCTTTTTGATAAATACGTTCCTTAAGGCGCGGGAAAAGGTTAAAAACCGTTTCAAGACGTTGATTGATATCGCTGTGGTTGGTAACGGTGTAGGCGCCCATTTCAAGGTTTTCAATCACCGTCAGGCGCGGGAAGATGCCGCGGCCTTCGGGAACATGCCCCACACCGTGAGTTACAATTTCATGGGGCGGCAGGCGGGTAATTTCATTATCGTGCAGCTTAATGTGCCCCTGGCGCGGCCGCACCAGGCCTGAAATGGCGCGTAATGTGGTGCTTTTTCCGGCGCCGTTGGCGCCAATCAGGGTGACAATCTCGCCTTTATCCACATGCAAAGAGATGCCTTTAAGGGCGTGAATATGACCGTAATAAGTGTGAACGTCGTTTAATTCTAATAGTGGCATAATCTTAACCCTCTTGCAACATTTCGGCTGCCGCACCGCGGCCCAGGTAGGCTTCAATGACGTGTGGGTTGGTGCGAATCTCTTTGGGAGACCCTTCGGCAATCTTTTTGCCGTAATCCATCACCGTGATTCTTTCAGAGATTTCCATAACCACGTTCATATCGTGTTCGATCAACAGAATGGATGTGCCGTATTCATCACGTGCGCGCCGGAAAAGAACGATGGCTTCACTGGTCTCGGCCGGGTTCATGCCCGCCGTGGGTTCATCGAGCAGCAGCAATTGCGGGTTGGAGGCCAACGCGCGTGCAATTTCGACCCGGCGCTGACCGCCATAAGGCAGGTTTTGGGCCAGTTCATCGCCGGCGCCGCTTAATCCCACAAACGCCAGCAGGTCGAGCACTTTTTGGAAGGAAGCCTGTTCTTCATTTTTATAATTTCCGGAACGCAGCAGCGCGCCCCACGGGCTTTGTTTGAGGTGGGGGTGCATGCCGACCAGAATGTTTTCGGTCACCGTCAGACTGCCAAACAAACGAATATTTTGAAAAGTGCGGGCGATGCCCAGCGATGTGATTTGATCGGGGCGGCGTCCGATGAGGGAATGTCCGTTAAATGTGATTGACCCATGTTCGGGTTTGTAAATGCCGGTTAAAGAGTTAAAAAAGGTGGTTTTACCGGCGCCATTGGGCCCGATGATGCTGCTTACACTGCCTTTTTCAATAACCAGATCCATCGAATCGACGGCTGTCAGGCCGCCAAAAATTTTTGAAACGCCTTTAGCTTCAAGCAGAGCCATAACCGGCCTCCTGAATATCGCCTTGCGGCGGGGTGGTATCGTTGTCCAAATTGTTTACTTCTTCGCGTTTGCGGCGTTTGGCCGGGATGATGCCTTCGGGGCGGTAAATCATCATAATGATCAGGATCAAACCAAACAACATACGCTGGTATTTGGCCGGGTCCAACTGGGTGGAAAGGTTGCGCCAGGCGAAATTGATAATGGGGATTACGCCATCGCTTTGACGCAAACTACTCAGCCACAGCGAGAGACCTTGCAGCACTTGCAGATTGAGCACGGTAACCACAGCCGCACCGACGATGACGCCGGGAATGCTGCCGAGGCCGCCCAAAATTACCATCGAAAGCACACCGATGGACTGCATGAAGTTGAATGAATCGGGACTGACAAAGGTGCGGCTGGCGGCGAACAGCACGCCCATCGTACCTGCAAATGAAGCGCCTACGGCAAAAGCGGCCAGCTTGTAATTGACGACATTAATACCCATAGCGGCGGCGGCCAGTTCGTCTTCACGAATGGCGGCCCAGGCGCGGCCAAACTTTGAGTCATCCAGGCGCACTACCAGCAGGATGATGAAAATGATCACCAGCAGCGCCAACAGGTAAAAGAGCATGTTGTAAAACTCATCCACCGTGGCATAACGACCGACCAGTGGGTTAAACACCACATTGAGGGCGTCCTGCAGGCCCTGTGGCAGGCTGGGGCGTTGAATGGGAGTGATGCCCTGCGGGCCGTTAGTGAGGTTGATCGGTTTATCCAGGTTGTTGGCCAGCACACGAATTACTTCGCCGAAACCGAGGGTGACGATGGCCAGGTAATCACCGCGCACGCGCAAGACCGGCAGGCCTAACAAGATGCCGACCAGAGCGGCTACAACCATGCCCAACAGGATGAAAAGGTAAAACATATCACCCGGCAGCAAAAAGCTGGTGTCGGGTGCAGCCGTACCGGGGATGGCATTAAGCAGAAAAAGCTGTTGTGAGCCAAAAATACCCCACAGGTAAGCGCCCACGGCATAAAAGGCGACATAACCCAGGTTAAGCAGCCCGGCAAAACCAACTACAATGTTGAGCCCCAGTGCCAGCGCGGCAAATACGCAGATCTGGAAAATGACTTCAAAATAGAAGATGTTGCGGATGCCCAGTACCGGCACAATCAGCAGCGCAACTACCACACCCAGAATGATTCTAAATTTGCGGGTCAGGGGCAACGCGTAAATAAACCAGGCCGAACCGAGGAAAAGCAAAAAGAAAAACTGCTGTTGGGGAAAGAAATAAACCAGCAGGGTGGTGGCCAGGACGTAGGCGATGCTGAAAATATAAGGCGTCTTGCCCGTGATAAAAAACGTACGGATATTTTGGAAGAAGGATTGAATTTTATTCATGGATGACCTAAGCCTTCTGTCCAACCTGCTCACCCAGCAGGCCCGAAGGACGGAAAATAAGTACCAGAATGAGGATGGCAAAGGCCAGAATATCTTTATATTCTGCGCCGGCCGCACCCATGGTGAAAATGGAAAGATAGGCACCTGCAAAGGTTTCCAGCATGCCCAACACGATGCCGCCCAACAGGGCGCCGGTCAGGTTGCCGATGCCGCCTACAACTGCGGCGGTGAATGCCTTGAGGCCGGGGAAGAAACCCACAAATGGGTCGATACGGGTAAATTTGAGGGCATAAAGCACGCCGGCAGCCCCGCCCAGGGACCCACCGATTAAGAAGGTGAGTGAAATAATCTGGTTAACATTGATACCCATTAAACTGGAGACAGGCTGGTTTTGCGCCACCGAACGAATGGCTTTTCCCAACCTGGTGATGTTTACGATATAGTTTAATCCCACCAGCATTAAGACTGCGGCCATAATCACCCACAGCGATTTTACTTCCATGTCGATCTTAAATGGAATGCTGCCAATGGTGGCGTTGAGTAAAGGAATACGGTCGTCGAAATTTCCAAAAGTGGGTATAACGCGATAAAACTGGCCGGTAGTTAAACTTTCGACCAGGCGAATGGCATCTTGCAGGAAAAATGAAACGCCAATGGCTGAAATCAACGGTACCAGGCGCGGGGCATTGCGCAGGGGGCGGTAAGCGGTGCGTTCAACGATGACGGCTACCAGACCCGAGGCTGCCATGGCGATCACAATTGCCAGGATTAACCATCCATAGGATACCAGCAAGGAAGCCCCAGCCAGCAATCCTGAATTATTTAATGCAATTAAGACTTCAACGCCCACAAAAGCGCCAATGGCGAAAATTTCGCTGTGGGCGAAGTTGATAAATTCAAGCACGCCGTACACCATCGTGTAACCCAAAGCAATGGCGGCGTACACAAAACCGAGCGTAACACCATCTATTAAAACCTGAGGCAGGTTAACAATGGTGTAGCCCATTAAATCCATTCCATTTTTGCCCAAAGCGGCCTGATCGATATTGGAGCCTTTCAAAAGGAAAGCCAAAATGATCATAATTAATGACAGAATGGTGCCGCTGCCAAGAATAAAGGCTAACATTTGAGCCAGGGGATTAATTAAACCTCTATAAAAAGGGGAAGCAAGAAATCGGCGCATCGCGGTGTCACATCCATTAGACAAGGATAGGTGGCGCTTTTGCCCCATATCAAACAGACAAAAGCGCCACCGGATTAATTAGAGACTAAATTTATTGAGGGGGTTCAAGTTCGAGGGTCTTGTCGATTTTGTTATCGGCCCATTTGGTCGGATCTTCGGAAACAACCTGGATCATGAAATATTTGGCTTTGGTCAGGTCGCCTTTGGCATTGAAGGAGATGGAACCGGTGATACCTTCATAACCTTTGAGGGCGCGCACGGCAGCGGAAACCTGTTCGCGGGTGGGCAGCTTGTTGCCGTTGGCTTTGGCTGCTTCTTCAATGGCTTTTAAGCAGATCCCCATTGAGTCATAACCCTGAGCGGCAAAAGGTTTCGGATCGGCGTTATATTTGGCTTTAAAATCTTCCTGGAATTTGGCAGTGCCGGGATATAACTTGGCCGGGCCGGCAACGGTGGAGTAAAAAGTGCCGGTGCCTTCAATTAAAGCCTTACCGGCGATGCTGGCAGCTTCGGGAGAGTCGAAACCGTCATCACTCATGAACATACCGGTGTAACCCTTCTGGCGAGACTGTTTAATAAAGACGGAAATCTGATCGAACATACCGCCAAAATAAACCAGTTCGGGGTTGGCACTTAATACGGGGGTAATCAAAGCGTCAAAGTTGGCTTTTTCTTCAGTTCCTTCAAAGCCCAGGACTTTGATGCCCAGTGTTTCGGCTTCGCGTTTGAAGAATTCGGCAATACCCTGACCGTAAGCGGTTTTATCGTGCAGAATATAAACCGATTTGATACCTTTGCCCTGAGCAAACTGGGCACCCACTGCACCCTGCATATCATCGCGACCTACGATACGGCTGACTTCAACATAACCGCGGTCGGTGACTTTGGGGTTGGTGTTGGCCGGAGAGACGTTGGCCAGTTTGGACGAGTGATAAACCTCGGACGAGGGGATTTGAACGCCGGAGTTATAGTGGCCGACCACGCAGAGAATGGAAGGATCGGCTACAATCTGTTTGGCGTTGGCAACACCGGTATCGGGGTTGGCCTGATCATCATAGGGGGCCAACTGCACTTCAAAGCCCATACCTTTGAGGGGAGCCCCCAACTGGTTTAAGGCCAATTCGGCGCCATTTTTAATATCCACACCGATGGATGACTGACCGCCGGAGAGTGGGCTTTGTGAAGCAACCTTGATTACAACCGGGCCACTGGGGGCGCTGCTGCAGCCGGCTAAGATGAAGCTGGCAATTAATAGAACAGACAAAAGGGTTAAAGAATATTTTTTAATCATCTACTCCTCCAAATAGATTTTTCTGGTGAAAAAGAATTAACTGTTATTTGTGTAGATTGAAAAAAGCGATCTGGTAAATTTACTGTTATTTCTCCTTTCATCACAGCGTTTGTAACACTGGTGTTTTGCCGGGATCAGGCCGATTACGTTAATAGATAACAGAACAGATTGCTTGATAAAGGTCTTATCAAGGAATCTTTTGTTTCAAAAGCCGGTAGTTTAAAAAACCGGTAAAAATGTAATCTGCCTAGCAAACAGGTAGTTAAGAAATAATGGTGAAACGAACGGTAATCCCGATGTAAAAAAAGAAAAACAATTTTTTAGCTTACGTTCACTTGAGGATAGCATTTTGTCATATCAAAGTCAAGTACCCGAAAGGGTTACTTGGGAAGTGTGTCATATTAATCGATTAATATGATAATTTGCGCATAGATATATTTGTAATTCCAGTTACGGTTTTGTAACAAGCTGTTTGATTTATTAACATATCCGCTATAATTTCTTAAATGAATGATCGCCCAAACATACTGATTGCTGATGATGACCCGACCATTACCAATAGCTTAACGCCATTTTTTGAACGGGCGGGATTTCATGTATTAACGGCGAATAATGGAGTCGATGCCTTCGAAAAAGCTCAAACTCACCAACCGGATTTAATAGTTTTGGATGTACTTATGCCGCGCCTGGACGGGCGGGAAGTATTAAGGCGCCTGCGGCGGAAGGGACTGTCTACCCCGACAATTTTATTGACACATGTTGGGGATGCTCTGGAACGCGCCCTGGCTCTTGAGGAAGGCGCTGACGATTACCTGAATAAACCTTTTGAAGCGCACGAATTGCTGGCACGTGTTAAAGCCATTTTACGCCGCTCAAAAAATGGACAGGCTTCCCTTTCCACATCCTGGCGCCTGGCAGCCCTGACTCTGGTTGTGGACCGGCGCGCTCGCCGGGCGACCCTGGACGATAAAATATTGGAACTCAGCCCCAAGGCGTTTGCAGTTTTGGAGTATTTGATCACTCATCCCAATGAAGTGGTCAGCCGCGAACGTTTATTGCAGCTTGTCTGGGGTTGGGAATATCCGGCCGGTACACGCACGGTGGATACGCGGATGTTTGAACTGCGAAAAAGCCTGGGAGATGACCCGGCCGATCCAAAATATATTGAAACTCAGGCGGGCGAAGGTTATTGTTTTATTGCCCCGGTCAGGATGCTGCCATGAGACGATTTTTATCACTGCTGTCACTTTTCCTTCTGGTTGCGGGTGCGGCTGCTTTTTATTTTTTACCGTTTTTCTGGCGTGATGAACCACTTCTGGTGTTTAAACTCGGCCTGGGAACGGTTATTTTCATCGTTTTGTTTTTTGTAGGGCTGTTTATTCAGTTGTTTCTTTTTGTATTGGAACACGGCGAGCAGGCGGCAGTCCACCGGGTTGCCGGGGAACGGGATGAAAGCCACCGCCAGTTTTTACGCCGGCTTGATCATGAGCTTAAAAATCCATTAACCGGATTGCAAGCGGCATTAACTAACTTGCGGGAAACGGGTAGTGATTTTGAAAAAACGCAGGCCATCGAAAATGCCTCTCTGGCTGCGCTGCGCCTGGGGCGAATTTTACGCGATTTACGCAAGCTTTCGGACCTGGATGAACAGATGCTGGAACATCTTCCTGTGGATATGGGTGACCTGGTAAACGAGATGGTGGCGGCGGCATGTTCTCTGCCGGTTTACCAGGGGCGCAGTGTACAGGTGATGATCTCCAAGGTCCCGGTTTTGCCGCAAGTAACCGGCGACCGCGATTTATTGGGACTGGCTTTATATAACCTGATTGATAATGCGCTTAAATTTACCGGCCCTCAAGACGCCATTGAAGTGCGCGTGCATGAAGATGGCCATTTTCTCTTTATTGAAGTGGCCGACAGCGGTAAAGGTATTCTTGCTGTCGAGCAAGAACGTGTTTTTGAAGATCTCTACCGTGGTGAAAACGCCAGTGAAACGGAGGGCAGCGGTCTGGGGCTGGCGTTGGCGCGCCGTATTGTTTACTTACATGGCGGCGATCTGTTTTTACGGAGTGACCCTGACCGGCAGCGCGGCACGATTTTCACCATTCGCCTGGCCGTACAACGATGAATCCTGTCACCGAACCGTGACGGGCTGATAACAGGTTTGTGACAGCGCCCGGATATAAATAAGGTATCACAAACTTCAGGAGATAAAAAATGAAACGTTCGTTGTTCGGTCTGGTTCTTACGATAAGTCTGCTGGGGGGCGGGCTGCTGCTGCCGCACAGTCCATTTTCGATTAGCCTGGAAAACTCTTCCTCTCTTCCGGTTGCAGCCACCCAGAGTGAGGCGGTAGAAACGCCGCTACTGGTGCAGGTCACACAGGCGGTTAAAGACCCGCTCAGTGAAGTTTATTTCACCATTTCCCGTTTTAATCCGCCGGATGTTCAACTGGTACGATTGCCCGGCGCATGTATGGTCGGCTTGCAGGATTGCCCTACACCGGAAGTGATCAAGACGCCTTTTTTAATGAGAGACGTCATGACCAGCAGCGCGGGTGGAATCGTCTGGTCTCAGGATGGAAAATATGGGGCGTTGGTGACACACCCCGAAGATGAACTCTCACGCGGGCGTACGTTGGAGGAATTGGAAATTCTGAAAAAGCAGTCGCCAGACGATTTGCAGGTATCGTCTTCCAGCCTGTATTTATTTGATGCCGACCAGCAGCGATGGATGGAAGTATACCGCTTAGAGCGTAAATATTTTGGCTCTCCGGTCTGGTCGCCGGATGGAGAATGGTTGGCCTTCACGGTGCGAAACAGCGTTTGGGCTTTTCATAAACAGGCAGTCGATGACGGGGTATATATTGTGCACCGTGATGGCAGCCAACTGCGCCAATTGACTGATCAAGAAACCGGCATTATTGGCTGGATCGGGAACAGCATTTTAGTGCGGCGTTCGACAGCTCTTTATCCGTTGATTAAATATTCGATTGAAATGTTAACCTTAAAAGGCGAGACCAAACAGCTCTTTGAATATGACCGGGCGGCCACTTATACGTTATCTCCCGATGGGAGCATCCTTTTGGCTGCCGACGCCCATAATGTGAATGCACCCACACCCCAGAAAATGGTGGACCTGCTTTCGTTGGATGGCAGCATTACACACAGTTTTGGATCGTTCAGCAATCAAGTTTCCAGTATTATGGGGTCGACCTGGTCAAAGGATGGATCGCTGGTGGCATTTGTCAACCAGCGTCGAGTGTATGTGGCGCCGCGAAACGGTGAAGCGCGTGAGGTGTTTGCCGCGGATGATACTTATGTACAGCCTTCCATCTGGCAAACGCAGTTTTCCCCCGATCAAAAATATTTACTGTTGGATGTTTACGATGGTATGCCACATTTTGTATCGATCTCGCTGGCGGATGGAGAAGATCACACGGTGACCTGGCCCGGTAAAGACGATGAGACTCAATTGAGTAACTTTTCATGGCGGCCTTAAGATTTAAATAATTTGCCTATACTTATTCTGCCCGGTCAATCAACCGGGCAGATGCTTTTATTCTGATCCCATATATTCTCCACCGGTCTGTACGCTAGGACATAAATTACCAACAAATTGTACCTTGCGGATTTATTCGCTTAAGGGGATAATGGCTTCAATTATTAATCTGGAGGAAAAACAACATGGTGCGCAACGTTCGCCTGGGTCTGGTTGGTTTTGGAAACGTGGGGCAAGGACTTGCCCAAATATTACGCGATAACGCCGGGGAGTATGCCCTGACATATGGTTTAAATTTTGTGATTGTGGCCGTGGCCGATGCAATTAAGGGCTGCGTTTATGACCCGCAGGGTCTGGATGCCGGCACATTACTGGATAAAGTGACCGCGGACGGCAATTTTAAGGGATTACCTGCCGAAAAAACCGGCTGGGATGCATTAAGTATGATCCGCGAAAGCAACGCCGATGTCATTGTTGAAATGAGTTATACCGATTTAAAAACCGGCGAACCGGCGACCGCGCACTTTAAAGAAGCCATTAAACACAAAAAACATGTGATCACCACCAACAAGGGTCCGGTGGCCCTGCATTACGGTGAACTGGAAGGATTGGCACGCCAGAATGGGGTTAAGTTGGGTGTGGAAGGTTCCGTCATGAGCGGCACCCCCACCCTGCGCCTGGGGCGCGAATTGTTGGGCGCTGCGAAAATTCGCAAGGTGCAGGGCATCTTAAACGGCACCACCAATTTTATCCTGTGCCAGATGGAAAGCGGAGCGGCTTATCCCGAAGCGTTGGCCGAAGCTCAGGCCCTGGGGTATGCCGAGGCTGACCCGACCGGCGATGTGGAAGGTTTTGACGCGGCCGGCAAGGTGGTCATTCTGGCGCGTTTGTTAATGAATGAACAAATTAAAATGGAAGACGTGGACCGTTCCGGAATTACCCATTTAACGCCGGCTGATATTCAAGCGGCCAAAGAAGCCGGTGAACGCTGGAAGTTGATCGGCGCGCTTGAACGGCGTAATGATGGCAGTCTGGCTGCCAGCGTTAAAGCCATGCGCCTGCCCGTCAGCCATGCATTGGCCGGGGTGAGCGGCGCAACCAATGCGGCGCATTTCAGTACCGATTTGCTGGGTGACGTAACATTAATTGGGCCGGGGGCGGGGCGTTTGCCGACCGGTTATGCAGTCATTGAAGATTTGCTGGCTATTTATCGATAACCCCTTTTTATAAAGATGATAAACGGGTGTTGGCTGAGTTTGTTCAGGCCAACACCCGTTTTTTTTAATTCGTTCCGCACAATAAAAAGCAGCCCAACGGTTTTGGCCGGTTCAACCGCCGGCAACCGGGCCATAACGTTCCAACAAGGGCGGGAGGGCGGGGTAAAATCTTATCCAAAACTCAGGTTAATGACACATCTCCCCAAAAACTTCATATTTTCTTCACAGGTTAACGAGATACTCAGAATATCACATAAATTAACCGGTTTGAGCGTTTTTATACCGGATAAAAAACAGGAGATATTTACATGAGAAAACATTGGATTATTTTACGAGTAGTGGGCGCTGTGTTAATGACATTAATTTTAATCGGCGGCGGTTTTGGTTTGTATCATCTGGGCTGGTCGCAGGGATACTGGACGGGGTTGGCTGCGGCACAGGCGGCGGGAACGCCTGCCTTACAGGCTCCGCTTCAAATGCCGGGCGCCCCTTACGCTGCACCCTATTTCGCCTTTCACCACGGTTTCTGGGGCATGGGCTTTTTGATGCCGCTGTTGTTTGTGCTGCTGCTTTTATTTGTGCTGCGTATGATCTTCCGCCCGCTGATGTGGGGCGGCATGGGGCCGCACATGCATATGCACCATGCCGAACGTTGGGCTATGATGCACCCGGAATATAAAAAATGGTATGAAGAACATGCCGCTTCCACCGAGACCTCTGGCAAATCTGATAAAAAAGAAGATTCTGCCAAACCGGAAGCATAAGCCGTGTGAATCATTTGCCGGAGAGGGGTCTTGTCACAACCTCTCCGGCGCTTTATTTTAAATCGGGATTAAATAATTGGGCTCGCCGGTTTTATAAATGACAGGCTTTTTGTGAGATAATTTTATCAACGGTCTTTTTATGAATGAGTTAATTCTGGTTGTGGATGACGAACAAAAAATCGTCAAAATTGCGCGTGATTACCTGGAGCAGAACGGTTTTAAGGTTATTTCTGCGTCTGACGGCATTACGGCCCTGGCGATGGCCCGCCATGAAAAACCGGACCTGATTGTTTTGGATTTAATGCTGCCGGGCATGGATGGACTGGATGTCTGCCGCAGCCTGCGGCGCGAATCGGATGTGCCGGTGATTATGTTAACCGCACGTTCCGAAGAAACCGACCGCCTGATTGGTCTGGAACTGGGCGCCGACGATTACATCACCAAACCCTTTTCTCCGCGTGAACTGGTGGCGCGCGTGCGTTCTTTATTACGACGCGCCCAGGGCAGCGTTAAACAACCGGATTTAATTCGCAGCGGTGATTTAATCATTGATGTGGAAGGCCACCGCGTAACGCGCGCCGGCGAGCAGGTGCAGTTAACCCGGCTTGAGTTTAATATTCTCGCCATCCTGGCGCAGCGCCCCGGACAAACCTTCAGTCGGGCGCAGTTGTTGGACCGTTTGTTTGGTGTGGCTTATGCCGGCATTGACCGCAGTATTGACGCTCATGTTAAAAATTTACGGCGCAAGCTGGAGCTAAACCCGGCCGAACCGCGTTATATCCTCACCGTTTACGGGGTGGGTTATCGTTTTATGGATGAAGCATAATTATGCGACAGGATCGTCATCAGCGTTTTCATCACGATCACAGGTATGAACCCTGGCCCGGGCATCACTTTGATGTACATCAATGGACCGATGAGTTACATCGTAAACGCCGCCTGGTTTTCAGGCGTTTTTTATTTTTCACCGGTCTGTTTTTTACTTTTTTGCTGGTGGGAATCAGCATTCTGCTGTGGATGTTTATTCGCATCTGGGCCGGAGACGGCACACCGCCCCTGATACTGGTTATCGCCGCCGGGGTCATTTTAGTGGCAGTTTTATCTCTGGCCGGGCTGGCAACGGCTGCCTGGGGGTTCAGGCGTTATGGTTCACCTATGGCGGGCATTATGGCCGCCGCCGATGCGGTGGCGAAGGGTGACCTGAACGTACGTGTGCCCGAAGGCGGCCCGCGCGAGATGTTTGCCCTGACCGTTTCATTTAATCGTATGGTGCGTGAATTACAACAGGCCGACCAACAGCGCCGCAACCTGACGGCCGATGTGGCTCATGAACTGCGCACGCCTTTACATATCATTCAGGGCAACCTGGAAGGCATGCTGGATGGTATTTATCCGGCGGACGAAGATCACCTTGAGGCTATTCTGGATGAAACGCATCTATTGGCGCGCCTGGTTGAAGATTTGCAAACCCTTTCCATGGCCGAGTCGGGGCAGCTTTCGCTGAAAAAAGAGGAAGTAAATATTGGCGACCTGTTAAATGATGTGGCCACCAGTTTTAGCAGTCGGGCCGAGATGCAAAAAATCACGATCGATGTGGATGTCGTGGGGACTGCGTCTGAATTGAGCATAGCGGCAGACGCCAGCCGGCTGGATCAGGTGTTGGGCAACCTGGTGAGCAATGCGCTGCGTTATACGCCGGAAGGCGGCAAGCTGATTTTGCGTGCCCGGCGCGAGGCATCCGAAATGATCATAGATGTGATTGACAGCGGTGAAGGCATTCCGGAAGAAGATTTACCCTATATTTTTAACCGATTCTGGCGCGGCGACCGTTCGCGCGCCCATAAAGGCGGCGCCACCAGCGGGTTGGGTCTGGCCATATGCAAACAGCTTGTTCAGGCACACGGGGGGCAAATTGAAGTTAGGAGCCAATTACATGCCGGAACAACTTTTATAATTAAACTACCAACCGTATAATAATATAAAAATAATTTAATAGAATACTGGTTTTATTAAAGAGTCCTGGGCCGAACTATCTGGATATCCTTTAGAGCGAACACTGCGCCGGAAAGTCTTGGTTTTAGTTTCTGATACACGGATCTAAGGCGATGATCAAAAAACTGGTCGATAATTTTGCCATTCGCGCTACCCTGGTATATGTGATTGCTGCCGGCATCTGGATAACTGCGTCCGATTGGTTGTTGGGTTTATTTATCACCGACCCGCATTTCATGGCTCAGGTTGCAACCCTTAAGGGTTGGTTTTTTGTGGCGGTAACGGCGACCATCTTGTATATTCAACTTCACGGAGAATGGAAAACCATATACCGGCAGCAGGCAGAAATTCGGAACAACGAACAACAATTAAAGCTGGTCATTAATAATTCTCCCAGTTCAATTTTTATTCAGGATTTAAATCAACGTTATACGGCTGTGATAAACCCGCCAATGGGTTTAAGCGAGTCTGATTTTCTCGGCTTTACCGATCGGGAAATATTCAACGCAGAACAGGCCGACTTTCTGGAATCCTTAAAAAAAGATGTACTTGTGACGCACTGCGGTGTTGATGGGGAAGGTTTCTTAAGTGTGTCCGGACACCAGGCTTATTTTGATTGCAACATCGAACCGCATTACGACGCATCGGGTGAGATGGATGGATTAATCGTTTTTGCCCGCGACCTGACCGAACATAAAAAGACGGAGGATGACCTGTATCGTCTTAATCTTGAACTGGAAGAACGGGTCGAATTACGCACATCCGAATTACAGGATGCCATTCGTGAGCTCGAGTCGTTCAGTTATTCGGTATCGCATGATTTGCGGGCGCCGTTACGCACGATTGACGGCATGGGGAAAATTCTGGTGGAAGATTATGCTGCACAACTGGATGAGCAGGCGCTGGATTATATCCAACGAATGCAAAATGCCAGCCGTCATATGAATCAACTGATTGAAGCGTTGCTGCAGTTGTCAAAAGTGACCCGTTCAGAATTACGCCGGGTGGAAATTAACCTGAGCCGGATCGCCCTGGAAGTTATTAACGAACTATTTTCGTCGCGCGATAGCGTGACCTGGAAAATTAAAGCGGATATTATGTTGTTTGCCGACCCCACTTTGATGCGGGTTGTGCTGGTGAATTTATTGGGCAATGCATACAAGTTTACCGGCAAGTGCGAAAAAGCCGAAATTGAATTGGGGGTAATCGACCGTAATGGTGTGCCGGTTTATTTTGTGCGTGATAACGGGGTTGGTTTTGATATGGAATTTGCCGGTAAATTATTTGCTCCCTTTCAACGACTGAATAATTCCAACGATTTTGAAGGCACGGGCATTGGGCTGGCCCTGGTGCAGCGCATTATCAATCGCCACAGCGGGCGTATCTGGGCGGAAGCGCTAATGGGCCAGGGCGCCGCGTTTTATTTCACGCTGGGTGAATAATCGGGCTGACCGGGAAAAGATTCTAAATTCGAAATGCAGATTCTGAACAAGGAAACGGTATGAAGCGCTCTGAAATTAATCAAATCATCCTTTTATCCGCTGAATTTATTGCTTCCCACGGTTTCATTTTGCCGCCGTTTGCCGATTGGAGTCTGGAAGATTGGTCTCAAAAAGGCAGCGAGGTGCGCGAAATTGTGGAAAATAGCCTGGGATGGGATATTACCGATTTCGGATCGGGTGATTTTAAAACGACCGGCCTGTTTTTATTTACCCTGCGCAATGGGCGCCCTGACCGCCCGCAGGGCAAACCTTATGCCGAAAAAATCATGATATCGTTGTTAAACCAGGTGACGCCCATGCATTTTCACTGGCATAAAAGCGAAGATATCATCAATCGCGGCGGGGGAAAGCTGGCGGTTAAGCTTTATTGCGCCACAAAAGATGAAAACCTGGATTTGTTAAATGAAGTGCAGGTCTTTATGGATGGTGTGTTTTATAGACTGGAACCCGGCACGATCGTTTACCTTAATCCCGGTGAAAGCATCACGTTGAGGCCTTACCTGTACCATTCTTTTTGGGCTGCGGACCAGCCGGTTTTGCTGGGTGAGGTTTCCTCGGTTAATGATGACACATCGGATAACCGGTTTTTGGAACCTGTCGGGCGTTTTCCGGATATCGTTGAGGATGAAAATCCTGTGCACCTGTTGGTGGGGGATTATGCCCGCTACTATCAAATCTGATCCGGAACCGCTCAGCGTGGTGGCTGCCGGGCACCTGTGCCTGGATATTATCCCCGATCTGCATCGATTACAGAGCGGCGAGTTTAATCAACTGTTTAAACCGGGACGTTTAATTCAGACCGGAACTGCCTGTTTTTCCACCGGTGGGCCGGTTTCGAACACCGGCCTGGCTTTGTATCTCCTGGGTATTAATGTAAAACTGAATGCCAAAATAGGAGATGATCCTTTTGGTCGCATTGTTACCGGCCTGGTGGCGCATATGGACCCGCTTTTAAACAATGGTATTAAAGTGGATCCCAACGTGGCCACATCTTACACTTTTATTATTAATCCGCCGGATGTAGACCGCATTTTTTTGCACTGCACCGGGGCCAACGATGTTTTTTGTGCGGCAGATGTGGCTTATGACCTGGCAGCTTCATCGCGGCTTTTTCATTTCGGATATCCGCCGATCATGCGCCAGATGTATCTCAACCAGGGCGCAGAATTGTTAAAGATTATGCGGCGGGTAAAAAGCGGGGGCACAACCACCTCGCTGGACCTGACTTTCCCCGACCCCTCAAGTGAAAGCGGCCGGGCCGATTGGCGCGCCATTCTGTCGGACGTTTTACCCTTTGTGGATTTGTTTATGCCCAGTTTTGAAGAGATTTATTACATGCTGCATCGTGATGAATTTGAGTATCTGAATGCCCGCGGTGCTTTGTTGGATCAGGTGACGCCGCAGATGTTAAGTGAGTTAAGCCGCGAACTGCTTGATCTGGGTGTGGCGGTTGCCGCGTTAAAATTGGGCGGACGCGGTTTGTATGTGCACTGTGCGTCGTATGACCGTTTGCAAAACATGGGCTTCGGCCGTCCTGAAAATTATCGCGAATGGGCGGGCAAACAAGTCTGGTCGCCCTGTTTTGCCGTGGATGTGGCCGGCACCACCGGATCGGGTGACGCCACCATTGCCGGGTTTATCAGCGGCTTGCTGCGCGGATTATCGCTTGAGGCGAGCCTGCGGATGGCTGTGGCGGTAGGCGCCTGTAATGTGGAAGCAGCCGATGCCTTAAGCGGTTTATGTTCATGGGAAAATACTGCCGCACGTGTGGCGACCGGTTGGCCGCAACGACCGATGAGATTAACAGCTCCCGGCTGGTTTTGGAATGAAATAGAGGCACTGTGGTTTGGCCCGCTGAGTTGAATTATTTTTAAAGGAGAAAATATATGTATTACAGGCCTGAAAATTTATTTGTTATGAGTCATCTCTTAAAAACGGCTGAACACAAAGGTTACGCCATTGGAGCTTTTTCTGCGCGTTCGACCACATTTATTGGCGCCATTTTAAGGGGGGCACAAAAATTACAGTCGCCGCTCCTGGTACAGATTACCCCGCTGGAACTGGGTTGGTTTAATATCAGCATGGAAGAATTTTCAGAGGTTTTCTGGTCGACCCTGCAATCCGAGAAAATCAGTGTGCCGGTCGGCCTGCACCTGGACCATACGCAGGATTTTGCCATAATCCAACAGGCCATTCGCAACGGGTTTACCTCGGTGATGATTGATGCCTCGGTTTTGCCCCTGGATGACAATATTCGCGTTACCCGCGAAGTGGTGCAATATGCGCATGCGCGCGGTGTTTCGGTGGAAGCCGAACTGGGGCGCAGCGGTTCGGCAGACAGCCTGGAAACAGAATCGGACGAAG
>JAJTBH010000449.1 GCA_021287005.1 Anaerolineae bacterium | reverse complement strand
TTGAGAGCGGGTAATGAAAATTTCCCCTCCAGTGAAACAATCCTTTTAAATACACAACAGTTAACTGCGGAATTACAGAACATTGCCTGGAACAGCAACCCATCGGCGGGTATGGGTGACTCAACCTATGCCCCGTTGTTTATTGGTATTTCACAAGAGGGAAATTTATACCCTTATGATCAAATCACCAGCGGCTTAACCCCGTTACCCGACTTAATGTCCATCGGCGCCACGTGGAACCCCAACCTGGCTGAAAATGTCGGTGCAGTAATGGGCAAGGAATTAAGCGATCTGGGTTTTAACCTTTACTTTGGCCCCTCGTTGGACGTACTGGACGTGCGTATGACTGAAGGGGATGACCTTTCAACACGTTCCTTCGGCGGCGATCCCTATTGGGTGGGGGAAATGGGAAAATCTTATATCCAGGGTTTGCACAGCGGCGCTCAAAACCGCATGGCTGTGATCTCAAAACATTTCCCCGGCCGTGGCAGTTCAGACCGTTCCCCTGAAACTGAAGTCGCCACCGTGCGTAAATCGCTTGAACAATTGACGCAGGTGGAACTGGCGCCGTTTTTTAGCGTTACCGGTAATGCTTATGACAAAAGCATGACCACCGATGGTTTGTTGGTGTCACATATTCGTTACCAGGGTTTTCAAGGTAATATTCGAGTCACAACTCGTCCGGTCAGTTTTGATCAGGCTGCCCTGGAACAATTAATGGGATTGGCGCAGTTTTCCGAGTGGCGCAATAACGGCGGCATCATTGTCTCCGAAGACCTGGGCAGCCAGGCGGTGAGAAAGTTTTACGATCCGAACGGTGTTTCGTTTGATGCCCGCCAGGTTGCACGCAGTGCTTTTTTGGCCGGCAACGACCTGTTGTATATGGATAATTTTGTGGCCACCGGGGACGGTGATAAATATACAACCGTGGCACGCACCCTCGATTTTTTTATTCAAAAATATCAGGAAGACCAGGCATTCGCCAAACGGGTTGACTCTTCGGCATTAAGACTTTTAACCCTTAAATATCGAATTTACAATAATTTTAACCTGAATGACATCCAGCCCAGTCAGGAGAAGTTAAACGAAATTGGCATTTCATCGCAGGCATCTTTTGAGGTGGCACAGCGTGGAGCGACGCTCATTAATCCTTCACCCAGCGATCTTAATTCCATTTTGCCGCACGCTCCGGAACTGGGTGACCGGTTGGTCTTTTTTACCGATACGGTGATGAATAAAGCCTGCGTTCAATGCAAAGAGACCCCCGGCATTGCCGTGGACGCCATGCAACGCGCTGTGATTAAATTATATGGCCCGCAGTCAGGTGCGCAGGTTTTGCAGTACCGATTAAGTTCCTACGGTTTCAGTGATTTATTAAATTATTTAAATGGGATTGAACAGGAACAGCAGGCCACGCTGGATGATGATATTCGCGACGCCAACTGGATTGTGTTTGCCATGACGGATGTTTCCAAAGACCGGCCTGCTTCACAGGCCTTACAGCGTTTTCTTTCGGAACGCCAGCAGTTAATTCGCGATAAAAAGATTATCGTCTTTGCCTTCGACGCGCCTTATTATCTGGATGCAACCGATATATCCAAAATTACGGCTTATTATGCGCTTTACAGTAAAACGCCCTCATTTGTTGAGGCGGCGGTGCGCATTCTGTTTCAAGAGTTATCCCCTTCCGGATCTTTGCCCATTTCCATGCCGGCCGTGGGTTATGACCTGGCCACAATAACTTCGCCAGACCCGTCCCAGGTGATCCCGTTAATGGTGGATACCGAATCGTTAAGCGGACCACATTTACAAAACACCGAAACGCCGGCCATTCAACTCGGTTTGCCACCCACATTAACGCCTACCGGGGTTCCTCGGTTTAAAACGGGCGACGCCATTCCCTTAATCACCGGGAAAATTCTTGACCATAATCATAACCCGGTACCGGATGGCACCATTGTGCGTTTTATGATTAACCGCGGCAGCGATGCGGAAGGCACCCAACAGATCGAAGCGCAAACCCAGCAGGGGGTTGCGCGCGGTGTTTACCGCATTCAATCCGCCGGTTTTCTTGAAATCAAAGTGGTCAGTGAACCGGCTACCATCTCACAGATATTAAGACTGGATATTTCAGGCTTTGAAGCCGCTGCTGTTACGGCGATTGCCCCAACCATGGCGCCGACAGCCGGATTTTCACCGACTGCCACGGCCATGCCCACCCAAACCCCTTCGGCTGAAGATGAACACAAAAACAACTTGCTGGCGCCGGGTTTTGGCGACTGGCTGTTTTCAATGATTTTAACGGCAATAGTGGCAATGGGTATGTATGATATGGGACGCCGGCGCATTTCTTTGCGATGGGGCGTACGTTGGGCTTTAATGACAGCCATTGGCGGCCTGGTGGGTTATTTTATCATCCTGTTTGCCGATCGCGGCAAAGGCTGGGGGGATGATCCATTTCAATTTTTTGGTTTTATCTGTACCGGAATGTTGATTGGCTGGGCAATCAGTTGGATCTGGCAAAAAATCGAATAAACCTTTTACCCTGCATATTTAAAATTACATTAAAACTGAAACCAGCAGGCTGATTAACATCAGGCTGCTGCAAATCCATACCAATACATTTTCGATGGAGGGGCGAAAAATATCGCGCAGTTTAAACGGACGCGGCACGGAAGGTACGAAACTGTAATTTTCATTACCAAATAACATCTGTTTAAAAGTTTCAATACTTTCAGGCCTGTCATTGGGGTGCAGGTTTAAACCCGTTAAGATGGCTCGCTCGGTGCGTTGGCTGATGGCCGGGTTAATCTGACGCATGGAAGCAAGAGATTCGGGCGCCAGGAAACGTTCGCGGGCAACCGGGGGTGATTGATTGGTCAAAAGATGATATAAAGTCGCCGAAAAAGCATAAATATCGGTGCGCGCGTCTGTGTGGCCGCTGTCGCCGCCGTATTGCTCCAAAGCTGTGTAGATGGCGGTGGTCTGAG
>JAJTBH010000448.1 GCA_021287005.1 Anaerolineae bacterium | reverse complement strand
GTGTAGGTCGCGGCATTTTTACCAAAAGATGGTGGGGTAAACGTAAAATACCAATTGGCATCGAGATAGCCACATGCAAATCCACCTAAGTTATTTTCAGAAGCAGTTTGCCAGTTTTTAGTTGCCAGAATAAGCCGAAAATCATCAATGCCTGATTGCATCCATGATTACCTGCAAAACCCCATCCAGATTCTCCAGCACTTCATTATTCCAGAAACGCATCACACGGTATCCCTTTGCTTCCAGATAAGCCGTGCGCTCGGCATCATAATCCTGCTGCTCCAGGTGCTGGCCGCCGTCCAGTTCGATGATTGTTTTTTGTCTTGGCGCGACAAAATCCACAATATAAGGGCCAATGGCATGCTGGCGGCGAAAGTGGATCCCATTCAAGCGATGAGCGCGTAATGCCTGCCAGAGCTTACCTTCCGCTTCAGTTTGGTTCTGACGCAATTCTGACGAATTTTTGAATGTTTGAATGCTGGTTCGTCGGTGATTCATTCACCCCCTCCTGCCTCCCCCATTTTGAAAAACCTAAAATGGAGGAGAAAAAACGCATAATTAAGAGCTATTTTCAAATTTAAGTTTACACCCATTTATTAAACAATCTGGGCGAGACCATTCCCTCTCTAATTTCCGAAGGAAATTGGGGAGGGCCAGGGAGGGGTGGGTTAATACCAAAATTCGAGTAAATTCATTCTTATAGGTTTCAAAACCATTTTTTATCGGTTATTATTTGGTCAGTTTTTAAATCACACCGCAGACCACCCCTCCCTAACCCTCCCCAAAATCCTGCGGATTTTAGAGAGGGAATAAAAAAAAGCGCACTCCACGCATTGCATGTGGAGAGCGCTCGATCAATCAATATCAGACTTCAACTTCCCATCACCGGTCTAAATTTATACCCGTACACCAGCATGCCGCGTTCATCGCCGTCCTCGCGGATGCGGCGCGTCACCATCTCCACCGGCATGCCGATCTGCACCGGCTCTTCGCCCAGGTCGGTTAACTGCGCCGTCAGCATGGGGCCTTCGGCCAGTTTCACCACCGCCACCGTATAAGGGGTGGTTTCTTCATAACCACTGGGGGCATCGTGCATCACCGTGTAGGAATACACCTCACCCTGCCCACTGAAAGTGTAGGGCTCTTTGGCCTCGCCCCCGCAGTTGGGGCAGACATCCCGCGGCGGGAAAATTTTGGCCTCGCAGTGCGGGCACACCTCACCCACCAGACCGTATCGTTGTTTTTTTAATCGCCAATGGCGCGGAATTTCCATAATCAGACTTCTCCTTTGTTGCAGTGTAGAGTCTAAAAGCAAGCGGCTCTCATTAACTATCAGGCTGCCGTCAGGCCCGGCTCGAATCTCTCAAAACCTCTCATGCCTTTTCGAGCACATGCGTCACCACCGTGGATGCCGCTCCGCCCAGGCTTTGCACCAGGGCACGGCGTGCATTTTTCACCTGGTTGAGCCCGGCTTGTCCGCGCAGTTGTAACACGGCTTCAACCACCTGGTACAGGCCCGCCGCTCCCAGCGCATACCCGCGCGCCTTGCCGCCGCCCATGGTTAAAATGGGCAGTTTGCCGGTTAAGGCCAGAGCGTCGTTTTCGGCCAGCTTGCAGCCCTCGCCGCGCGCGGCAAAACCGGCCGCTTCCAGCGCCAGCGGCGCATAGATGGAGAAGCTGTCGCACAGTTCAAAAAAATCCACATCCTGCGGCAAAATGCCCGCCTGGCGGCAGGCCTGCTCGGTGGAAATGCGCATGGCCTGAAAGGCCAGCAGGTCAGCGCGATCGTGCAGCGCCAGCGTATCGGTTGTGATATTTGAACCGCTGATTTTAACCAGTTGGCCGCGTTTTTCCTCAGGCGCCAGGTCGGCGCGCGTCAGCAGCACGGCTGCGGCGCCGTCGGCGTAAGGAGCGCCGTCAAAAATACAGAGCGGGTCGCACAACACCCCGGCGCTTTCATACACCTCACGGCGGATGGCCTTGCGATACATGGCAAACGGGTTATTCACCGCATGGGCATGCGCCAGCAGCGGAAAAGTCGCCAGCGCCGAACGCGGCACATGGTATTCATATAAATAACGCTGCGCCACCAGGGCGGCCACCCCGGCCGGGTTGATGCCCTGTACGGCTTCAAAATCGTAATCCAGGCTTTCCGCAATGGCGCTTTCCAGGCCCGGGCCGACCCGGTCGGTCACTTTTTCCACGCCCACTACCAGGGCGTAATCGACAAAACCGGAGGCCACGGCCATATACCCCACCCGCAGCGCGCCCGCACCCGAAGCGTCAGCCGCTTCAACGGTGAAGGCTTCAATACCCTCCAGGCCGCTGTTGTCGCTTAACAACGCGCCCAGGTTGGATTGGTGCGAGACCACCGGCGCCAGCATGTTGCCGATGTAAAGCGCCTGCGGCGCCAGATCACCGGCGTCGTGCATGGCCTGGCGCATGGCGCGCGTTGCCAGGCTGCGCAAAGAAATTTCCCAATGTTCGCCCACGGGCACCTGCCCGATGCCAGCGATGACCACATCATGGTGAGTTTGTGTTTTCATTTCAGTGCCAGTTTACCGCGGTAACGCACATAAGTAGCATAGTTAATGGGCGTGCGGCGGTTGATATAATCTTGCGTAAAGGGCGCCAGAGCACGGCGCGCCAGAACGGCCTCGGTGACCAGAATGTCAAAACAATCCGATCCGGCGCCGGAGCCGAAGGAGGTTGCCAGAATGCGGTCGCCGGGTTGGGCTATATCCAGCACCGCCGAGAGACCGATCAGGCAGGAACCGGCATAGGTGTTGCCGATCACCGGCGAAAGCAGCCCGGGTTTAATTTGTTCGTCCTTAAAACCCAGGTCCTTGCCCACCTTCTGCGGAAACTTGGCATTGGGCTGGTGGAAGATGGCATAGGTATAATCGGCGGCTGTGGTGCCCATCTCCTGCATCAGGGTGGCAGCGGCCGTGCCGACGTGTTTAAAATAACCCGGTTCGCCGGTAAAACGCTG
>JAJTBH010000447.1 GCA_021287005.1 Anaerolineae bacterium | reverse complement strand
ATCGGTTTCTCCGGGAAATCCGGTGATGAATGTAGTGCGGATGGCCAGGTCGGGCATGGCGCGGCGCATTTTTTCAACGGTCTGATAAACCCAATCGATGTTGGATGGGCGTTTCATGCGTTTAAGCATATCCGGGTGGGCATGCTGCAAGGGAATATCCAGATAATGCAGAATTTGCGGTGAAGTGGCCATTACCTCAATCAATTCATCCGTAACATAGCCCGGGTAGGCATATAAAACCCGAATCCAGGGAATCTGCGTAACCTGAGCGGTAATCTGTTTAAGCAAGCCGGCTAGTCCATTTTTTATACCCAGGTCGGAACCGTAATCGGTGGTATCCTGAGAGATCAATATCAATTCCTGAATACCCTGTTCCTGTAAACTGAGCGCTTCTTTAATGATACTGTCTGCCGGTCGGCTGACTGCGCTGCCTTTAATCAAGGGGATGGAACAAAATGCGCAGGGACGCCGGCATCCGTCGGCAATTTTTAGATAGGCGCTGCCCCCTTGAATGGCGTAACGCGGAACGCCGTGTTCATCGCTGCCGACCGTCGGGCTTTCCGGAAAATGCGAGTATGGTAATTTTGTGGCATTCTCGCGGCTTTGTTTAATGACATCCAGCATATCCATCCAGCGTTTGGTGCCCACAAAACCGCTGATGCCTGGCACCTGCTCGGTGATGCTCTGGCGGTAGCGTTCGGTCATACATCCGGCTGCGATTAAATACTGGCCTTTTTTCTTATTGGCGGCCAGTTCCTGCAAAACTTCGATCGATTCACGCCGGGCCGATTCGATAAAACCGCAGGTGTTAACGATCAACACTTCGGCTTTATGCGGTTTATCCAGGCCGGTATAACCGGCGTTGTTTAACAGGTTGGCAATTGATTCGGAATCTACCGTGTTTTTGGCGCAACCAAGGGATACGAGATAATAAGAGTTCTTCATAAATCCAATCAGGGTATATAAGGGGTTACTGTCGGCTGCGCCACGGTGGGCGTGGGCTGCTGGGTTAAAGTTGGCTGGGGCGTGGTGGTGGCGGTGGGGGTATAACGCGGCGTGGGTGTCGAAACGCCCTGCGCGGTGAAAATATAACTTTTTACCTCGCCAAAAGTACCCAACACACCCATATCGGTCTGCACGCCGTTTTGCATATAGGTCAGGTCAATCGCAGCGGCGTTGCCGGTGATAAATTCAATTTGTTGGTTGCCGCTGTAAGGATAAGCGTTCCCCGGCAGCATACGGCCTTCAAAAACTTTTTTGCCGTCCGTATTCACGCGCACCCAGGCGCGCTGGCGTGAAACGACGTAAATCTGTAACGGTCCACTGCCGGTAAAAACCAGCGTACTGGTGGCTTCGATTTGCGGGTTTTCTTCACCGGCTGCCTGTGCGACAGCCTGACCGCCTTCGGGATTCATCTTTACTTCGTTAACTTCGGTGACCGTTCCGGTTACCATGGGTGTTTCATCGTCCATCAGCACGTCTGAAATGGAACCGGATTGGGTGGAGTTTTTCTCGTTTGACATGGATGTAATCTGGATGGTGCCCCAGATGGATAAAACCAGAATCACCAGAATGACCGAAGCGCCAAAAACCATATCGGTGCTCAACAGGCGTTTCCAATTGGCGGGAATCAGAGAGCCGCTTTTTCGACCAAAACGATCTTTCTTTTCGGGGTTGGGGGCAGCCCCGTTTTTTTCAATATACAGGGTTTGCAGTGCATCGACATAACGCAGCATCACCTTGTCGCTGTCAAGATCAAGGAAATCGGCATAATTATTTAACATGCCACGTGCCTGAACCATGGACGGCAGGCTCAAAAAATCACCGTCCTCAATCATTTTCAGGTAAAAAGATTTTACGTGTGTGAATTCTTCGATATCCGCCAGGCTTAGCCCGAGGTTTTCACGTCTTGAACGGGTTAAAGCGCCGATCTCTTGAAAAATTTCCAGCGATGATGGCCCATTATAAACCGGCTTATCGGCATTGTTTTCAGTTTCGTTTTTTTGCGGAGGCTGCAGGGCAGCGGGTAATCTGGCTTTAATCACCTCACCCAGTTGATTAAGTTTTTCCGTGCCGGGCAATTTTCTCACGGCTGGCGGCGGGGGTGGGGCAGGCGCTTCCACCAATTCAGTTTGTTCATCTTTGCCGGTGAGTATATCAATCAGCGGCTGCAAGGGAATATCCACCAGCCCGGCATACATTCTTAAAAAGCCTTTGGTCTGGGCCTGTGACGGAAACTGGTCGAACTGGTCGTTTTCAAGGGCTTCAAGATAACGAATCTTGATGCGGGTTTGCTGCGCAACCTGCTCAATGGAGAGCCCTTTGCGGGTGCGCGCGTCTTGTAGTATTTTACCGATTGATTCTGACATAGGTGTATTGTAATTTATATTTGCGCGTGCATCAATAAAAACTGCCCTCTCAGCCTGGGCTGAGAGGGCCTGTTTTTATCGTTGTTACTTGAGAAACCAATCAGGCTGCTTCAGCGGCTGATTCTTCAGCGGGGGCAGCTTCTTCCGTTTCTTCAACAATGGCTTCGCCGTCGCGCACAACCATGATGCGAACATCGGGGATCAGGTCGACGGTCAGACGGACTCTGGCTTTGTGTTCACCGAGGGTACGAATGGGCTGCACATCCACCTGGTGGCGGTCAACAGTGATGCCGGTCTTTTTGTTAATGGCGTCCACGATCATCTGGGTGGTGATGGAACCGTATAATTTACCGGTTTCACCGGCTTTGCTGGAAAAGTATAAGGTCAAAGCGGAAACTTTTTCAGCCAGACCGCTCATTTCTTTGTTGAGCAGCATACGGTTGGCATTGGCTTTTTCGCGAATCTGATCGGCTTTTTTGAGAGCGCCGGCAGTTGCCAGCACGGCAAAACCTTTGGGGATCAGAAAATTGCGACCAAAACCGTCGGCAACTTTTTTGATGTCGCCGGCGTGACCCAGCTTATACACATCTTTAATTAATAATACTTTCATTTCACAAGCCCTTTCTGGGA
>JAJTBH010000446.1 GCA_021287005.1 Anaerolineae bacterium | reverse complement strand
TTGTAAGTTTGATAATTGTCAAGATTTTGGTGAAAGTAGATAATATCCCTTATAATACCTTTCAAAAGAGGAGAACACAATGACTGAACCCGGTGAAAACCAAATTAAATCAAGAAAAGCAGATCACATCCGCGTTAACCTTGAAGAAGATGTTAAATCTGGTTTAACCACCGGTTTTGAAAATTATCATTTTTTACACCAGGCGCTTCCCGAGTTGGACTTTATCGATATTGATTTACATCAGGAACTCTTCGGAACCAATCTAAATTCACCCTTTTTAATTTCGTCCA
This sequence comes from Anaerolineae bacterium, assembly GCA_021287005.1. Lineage (GTDB taxonomy): Bacteria > Chloroflexota > Anaerolineae > Anaerolineales > Anaerolineaceae > JAJTBH01. Next base: position 2,712 of record JAJTBH010000446.1, on the reverse strand, counting down.
TGACGGGCGGAGTCGAACGTGCCGAAAGTATTAATACTTTTCTTGCAATTGCCGCCCAGGAGAAAAAGATCGCCCTGGGGCTGGGCTCTCAAAGAGCCGCCTTGGAATATGATCAATTAAAAAAATCTTTCCAGGTGGTCAGGAAATTTGCGCCGGATGTGTTGTTGTTTGCAAACGTCGGAGCCGTTCAATTAAATTATGTAGATTTTTGCCGAAGAGCCATCGAAATGGTGTCAGCCAATGCCTTATTTTTGCATCTTAACCCCCTGCAAGAGGCGCTTCAACCCGAAGGGGATACACGTTTTGGTGGATTGTTGGAAAAAATTGAAAAATTGACCCATGTTTTAAACATTCCGGTAGTGGTAAAAGAAGTGGGTTGGGGAATTTCTGGTGAAACGGCGCGCAAATTGGCAAACGCGGGGGTAGCGGCCATTGATGTGGCCGGTGCGGGGGGCACGTCATGGGCGATGGTCGAGAAGTTTCGCATGAACGATGAAATGAAACGCCGGGTTGCCGATAATTTCCGTGATTGGGGCATCCCGACCGCCGAGTCAATTGTCCAGGTTCATCATTCGGTTCCGGAATTGAGCGTATTCGCTTCAGGCGGGGTTCGCAACGGTGTGGAGGCTGCCAAATGCCTGGCGTTGGGAGCCTGCCTGGTGGGCAGTGCTGCGCCATTTTTAAAGGCAGCTATGGTTTCTGCTGAAGAAGTTGTAAAGACGATAGAAGAATTTGAAATCACATTAAAAATAACCATGTTTTCCAGTGGTGCAAAAGATTTAGCCTCTTTAGAAAAAAATGGATTAAAGTATACAGGGAGATAAAAATGACAACCAGTGAATTAATCAATCAATTACAACAAAGTATTGAGATTGAACTTCAAAATACGGTGGATCAATTTATCCCCGATAAAAATAACGAATTATACGAGATGCTTTGTTACCATATGGGCTGGATAGGCGAAAAAGCCGGACCCGAAGCGCAGGGAAAACGGATTCGCCCGGTGATCATTTTATTGGCTAGCGCCGCATTGGGATGTGACTGGCATAAAGCATTGCCGGCAGCCGCAGGAATGGAGTTGTTGCATAATTTTTCATTAATCCATGACGACATTCAAGACGCCAGTGATTTGCGCCGGGGGCGCGAGACGGTCTGGCGGCGATGGGGAATTGCCCAGGCAATCAACGCTGGCGACTGCATGTTCACCATGGCCCATTTATCCATGCTGCGCTTAAAAGATAATATAGGCTTTGAAAAAACCATTAAAGCAGCCGGTCTGTTACAACAAGCAGCCATTGACATCACCAACGGGCAATATCTGGATTTGTCTTTTGAAAAATTAAAAGAAGTCAGCCTGGATGCCTATATTAATATGATAAATGGGAAAACAGCTTCACTGATAGGGTGTGCAGCCGAGCTTGGTGGGGTCGTGGCCGGAGGCTCAACCCTTGAAGAAAGTATGTTAAAACAATTTGGAATCTCCCTGGGACTGGCTTTTCAGGCTCAGGATGATTGGTTGGGTATCTGGGGCGATTCGGCCATGACGGGCAAATCCAATGAATCGGACATTGTTTCCGGGAAAAAATCGTTACCGGTTTTGTTTGGTTTACAACAAAATGGCACGTTTCGAGATCGCTGGATGCGTGGTCCGATTGCAGCGGATGAAGTGGCCGTATTATCAAAAATGTTAATTGATAATGGAGCGCAAGAATATACCCGGAAAATGAGTGACAAATTCACACTGGAAGCCGTACGCGCCCTGGATCGATTGGGATATAACAACGAGGCAGTTGAAGCCCTGCGTGAATTGGTGTCCATGTTAATTAATCGAAAAAAATAAAATTCGATTAATTAACCAAACAGTCCCCATTCACCCAGGCCTTCTTCCATCATGGAAAAATCCCAGGGTTCAAGCCCAAGGTCAATGTGGGTGGGCATTCCCAGGGCCGCTTCGGCTTTTTCGCGCGTATTTTCAAGCATGGCTGGACCATAAGGACAGAATGGAGTGGTCAGGATCATTTTAATCAATGCGTGATCCGACTCGATAATCAGGTCTCGTACCAGTCCAAGCTGAATGATATTTAATCCAATTTCCGGATCAACGATCTCACGCATGGCATCTTTAAATCGGGCAGTTAAATCAGGGTGTGAATCCTGAGCCTGCCAGTAAGGGGCGTTATTGGGTGTTTGTTCGCTCATAAGAACAACTGTTTCTAAAGGGTTTTGTCGTCTTGTACGACATATGAACAGACTTTGTCACCATGCAACACGCAGGTGACCTGTTCGACGGGCATCCCGAGTAATGATGAAATTAACGACTGATCCAACAAACATAACTCTGGATGTTCGTGACTGATATGGTAATACGGACAGCTAATTTCATTAATGACATAAGTACCGTCAGGCTGTTTTTCCCAATCAATACTGAAACCTTCCTGCGCCAGAACTTCTTTTAAAACCGCAAGTTTTTCTGAGACACCGGTGGAATTTTTTCCGTTTTGAGGATAATCTTCGGCCAGTTTATCGGCCAGTTCTCGCATCATTTTTTGGACAGTATCCTGCGGAAGGGTGGCTTTTAATTGGTTTAACAGGCGACTGGTTAATTTAAGATAATATTTTGGAAAACGTTCAATGCCTTTTTCAGTTAAGAAATAAACAAGGCGGGGTCGACCAACGCCATGCCGTTCTTCTTCCGCGGTCACCAGGCCTTCC
>JAJTBH010000445.1 GCA_021287005.1 Anaerolineae bacterium | reverse complement strand
TTTTATATATTTTGAAATGTCTGAGTTCATCGTTTAAAAATATGCCGGCAACTTCTGCAACTGCCCCCGGTAAGGCAATCCTCTTTGGTGAACATGCTGTAGTTTATAATCGTCCGGCGATTGCCGTACCGGTTACTGAAATTCAAGCCAAAGCTTATATCAAGGCTTTGCCTCAATTTTCAGGTTTAGAACATATTTTTATTGATGCGCCGGACATCCAGTTGTCCGTGTTATTTTCAGATTTACAGCCCGATCATCCTATTGCCGCATTAATTATGGCCGTAAAAAAACATCTGAATATTAACCGGCTTCCGCCATTCCATATCAAACTTGTTTCAAATATTCCCATCGCATCCGGTTTGGGTTCCGGTGCGGCCATATCCATCGCGGCCGCAAAAGCCATCTGTACTTTTCTGGGGCATCCACTCCCGCCCGAGGAAATATCAGCCATTGCTTACGAAGTTGAAAAAATTCACCACGGGAATCCTTCCGGCATAGATAATGCCGTTATCGCTCACGCTAAACCCGTTTTTTTTATCCGAAATACACCGCTTGAAGTTATTAACATAAAACGCCCGTTTTCATTGGTGATCGCCGATAGCGGCATTGCAAGCCTGACCCGTGAGGCGGTTGGCAAAGTTCGCCAGAGCTGGCAAAATAACCCATCGTTATATGAAACCTGGTTTGATGAGATAGCAATCTTATCTTCACGCGCCAGAGAAATTTTAACCAGCGGAGATCCACAGGATATCGGTTCACTCATGGTTAAAAATCAGCAATTATTACAAAAAATTGGCGTTTCCACCCCCGAATTGGATCGTCTGGTTGAGATCAGTTTGCAGAGCGGCGCCTGGGGCGCCAAGTTATCCGGAGCCGGTTGCGGCGGCAATATGATTGCTATTGCGCCGACCGACAAAATCACTATAATTTGCGATACACTAAAAAATGCAGGGGCCACACATACCGTGGTCTCACACCTCAAACCCGGATTGGGTAATTCCTGATGGGAAACTATTAACCGGGATTTTTTGGATAAAGGAGGGAATATATGTTTTTCAACCGTACACAATTGGAAGCCAATGAAGATCAACATCTGGCTCCTTATGGCATGCGTAGCAAAGATACCAGAGGAAGAAAATTTCCCGAAGACGAACCCGAATATCGCACCTGCTTTCAACGCGACCGAGACCGCATTTTACATACGACCGCTTTTCGCCGCCTTGAATATAAAACCCAGGTTTTTATTAACTATGAAGGCGATTATTACCGCACCCGTTTAACCCACACACTCGAAGTGACTCAGATCGGCCGGACAATTGCGCGAGCGTTGGGCGCCAACGAAGACCTGGTGGAGACCATTTGCCTGGCGCACGATATGGGGCATCCCCCTTTTGGGCACTCCGGCGAAACCATTCTGGCCAAACTGATGAAGGATTATGGTGGTTTTGACCATAATCGCCAATCACTGCGCATCGTGACTTACCTTGAAAACCGTTACCCCGAATTTCCCGGCTTAAATCTGTCCTGGGAAGTTTTGGAAGGAATGGTAAAACACGAAACCGAATACGACGTATCGGACGCCCAGGATTACAATCCCAATTTACGCGGCTCGCTCGAAGCACAGATTTGTAATGTGGCCGACGAACTGGCCTATACTGCCCATGATCTGGATGATGGTCTGCGCTCCGGCATGTTAACCGCCGCCATGATGGAAGAAATTGATTTATGGCACCTGGTAGCCGGTGACATCCATATTAACCTGCGCGACATGGTATTAAACGACATGACCCGCCATCGTATCATTCGCCATCTCATCAGTCTGGATGTGACAGATGTCGTGATCAGCACTTCACAGAAATTACATGAAAGTGGGGTCCGTTCGGTGGACGAATTGCAGCGTCTGCCTTATAATGTGATCGGGTTTTCTGCTGAAATGCACCGCCGCAACAGACAGTTAAAAGACTTCTTGTATCGGAATTTATACCGCCACTATCGAGTCATGCGCATGTCTGTTAAAGCCGAAAAGATCATCACCGATCTTTTTAATGCCTACCGTAACGAACCCAGAATTTTACCCGGTCATGTTCAGAGTTTGATTGATGAACGCGGTCTGGAAAAAACCATATGCGATCACATCGCTGGAATGACAGATCGTTTTGCAATTGAAGAATATCAAAAAATCTTTGACCCGGGTTTATTACCTTAGAAATATTAATAAGTATTTGGGAGTAAGAGAGTTATGCCTAGCAATGTGTCTTATTTAACTGCTGAAGGTGCAGAAAAATTACAAAACGAATTGGATTATCTCAAAGGGCCAGCCCGCGAACAATTATCCAAACGCCTGCGTGCTGCCATTGAATTGGGAGACCTTTCTGAAAATGCAGATTATATTTCTGCCAAGGAAGAACAGGGTTTCATTGAAGGCCGGATCATCGAGCTGGAACAAATTCTCAGCAACTTGATCATCATTGATAATATCCAACAAAACCTTGATGAAATCGGCATCGGCGACCATGTTACCATTCAGGAAGACGATTTTCCCGAAGAAACCTATCATATGGTTGGCCCTAAAGAAGCAGATCCGCGCCGCGGCAGAATTTCGCATGAAAGCCCGATCGGTAAAGCTTTAATCGGCCACAAAGTGGGCGACGTTGTCTCAGCCGAAACCCCCAACGGTACCATTCGCTTTAAAGTGATTAAAATCGAATAAAAATTTCTTTTTTTTGGGATAATAAAACGGTTCAGGAATTTTTCCTGAACCGTTTTTTGTTATTATGATTTTAATATTTTTACCGGACTATCCCATATGTTTGGGCCAGACGGCCAATTCCAGGGTCATGCGTTCAAAGAAACTGCCGGCCGGTAATGCGCCCTGCCCATAACTGGTATCGACAATGCGCGCTTCCATTTGCAGGGTAGCGGTTTCCAGCATGATATGTTGGCCGGGATTCATCAGAACCGGTTCACCTTTGGCAGCCAATTTCTGACAAATTTCGGGGTCATTATAAGCAT
>JAJTBH010000444.1 GCA_021287005.1 Anaerolineae bacterium | reverse complement strand
CGCGGGTGAGTCTGTTCCACGATCCACCCCAGGCTGGTAGCCGGGTTTTGCTGGAAAACCAGGCCCTGGTAGTGTGAATAACTGTCAATCGGTGAAGCACGCATCCAGCCACCGGAGCGGAGATAAACAAAGCTATTACCATCCACATCGGCGCGCTGGCTGTAGGATACAAATAAAAGGTTACCCGGTTTTAAATGGGTTGCCGGAGTGCCGCCCGATGTTGCATCGTCGAAAGTGTTATAAACGGGCGCCTGATCGGGCGGGGGAACATTAATTTTGGCAAAATGCAGATCTACATTATTTAAAGCCGGATCGGGGCTGGCTGCCAGTATGGGTAAAAAGGGATAGTTAATGCCTTTTTCGGCCAATTGGGTGATGGTGGAGGATGGCCCCAGTGGAATACAATCCTGCGGATCGGCCAGATAAGCATCCGGCTGGCAAAGGGGTAAACCGGCGTATGGTTCGCTGCCGGTTCCCGGGGTCTGGCTCTGGGCATTAACCGGTGCGGCTTCGGCCAGGCCGGTAAACAGCAGGCCGCCCAACACCAGAATATGAGTTAATCGTTTTATCATTTAAACCTCATCGTTATGTTGTTCCTCGAAAACGTATGTTTGATTATACAATGGTTTAGGCTGCTAATGCAAAACGGATTAAAGCGAAAACCAGGCCCAGGGCGCTGCCCGGCTGAGGTTTTTGGGGTTTCATCGACCTGCGAGAAACCATAAAACGGCTTTTCTTGACTTTAAAAATTGCATATGCTAAAGTATTAGGTGTATAATTCCGCCATAGGAACTTTGGATTTATATCATCACCATAAGGAGAGCAGCCTTGACAAAGTCACGCACCCAACTCATGGTTGAACGTTTACGAGAGCTTCAAGTATCGTCCCCCGATATTGAAGCTTCTGCTATTGTTAGTGTGGATGGTTTAACGATTGCTTCGGCGCTCCCTCAGGGTGCGGAAGAAGACCGTGTATCTGCCATGTCTGCCGCCATGCTGTCGCTTGGTGAGCGGATTGCCGGCGAACTGGGCCGCGGATCACTTGAACAGGTTTATATCAAAGGACAAAAAGGATACGTCATCCTGATGTCTGTGGGTGAAGACGCCGTGTTAACCGCCCTGGCTCGCGAACAGGCCAAACTGGGCCTGATTTTCCTGGATATGCGCCGCGCCGCCGAAGACCTTTCTAAACTCATTTAACACCATCGAGTAACAATGGAAATAATTCCGAAGAGTGGACTCTACTATCCCAATAAAGCAGTTCGCATCGCTTTGCTTGCCCTGGAAGAAGTGATGGGAAAAAATGGTTTAAACGCCATTTTAAACCTCGCCAATCAACCACACCTGATTGAAAACTATCCTCCGGATAATCTTGAACGTGAGTTTGACTTTGCAGACTTTTCCATGATTAATGCGGCGCTCGAAGAAATGTATGGCGCGCGCGGCGGACGCGGCCTGGCGCAACGCGCCGGACGGGCAACATTTACCGAGGTGCTGCGTAATTTTGGCGCTCTGGCCGGGGTAGGTGATATTGCCTTTAAAGTGCTGCCGTTGCAATCCAAATTACGCCTGGGCATTCCCACTGAAGCCAAGATTTTTTCGCAGATCAGCGATCAACTTTCTACCGTTGAAGATAAAGAAGACCATTTGCTCTACCGCATTCATCGCTGCCCGGTTTGCTGGGGGCGTAAAACCGACAAACCGGCCTGTCATATCGCCACCGGCCTGCTTCTGGCAAGCTGCAAGTGGCTTTCGGGTGGAACCGAATTTAATGTCACCCAGGTTGCGGCGCATTCATGCGGCGATCCAACCTGTGATTTTATCATCCCGAAAGAACCCATTTCATAGGATAATGTTTGCATGATTCCCCCTTCGTCCAAAGGGTCTATCCTGATTATTGAAGACGATCTCGACGTTGCCGAAATGTTAAACGCATTTTTCGGCGTCCAGGGGTATCATTCATGGTCGGTCAGTTTTGGTGAAGAGGGCCTGAGAAATTGTCATTTAACCCCGCCCGATCTGGTAATTCTGGATATTCACCTGCCGGATATTGACGGTTTTGAAGTGGCAGTGCGCCTTCGCACAAACCGGCGCACCAAAGATATTCCGATTGTCTTTTTATCTGAGAGTAAAGACCGTGAAAGCCGGCTGCGCGGCCTGGAACTTCAGGCGGAGGATTACATCACCAAACCCTTCGATATGCAGGAACTGGGTATTCGCGTGGGAAATCTTTTGCAGCATAGTTTGCGCCGTGCCCAGACCAATGCAGTTACCGGCATGCCCATGGGCCATATGGTCGATGAACAATTGCTGGATCTGGTGGAAAGGCCGCATTCAGCCATGCTGCTGGTGCGTTTGCAAAATTTTGATTATTTCCGTGAAGTTTACGGTTTTATTGCCCACGATGATTTATTAAGAGCCGTGGCTATGATGGTTAAAGAAGCACTCCAGGAAGTCGGATCGACTGAATATTTTGCCGGACATCTCAAAAATGACATTTTTTTGATCACAGTGGAACCGTTTTTACTGGAAAAGACTCGTGCAGCCATCAGCCGGCGCTTAAGCCATTCGTTGGCCTATTTTTAGCACGCACAAGATGAAGAAAAAGGCGTTTTTAAAGATCACCCGCTCACATTTAGCATGAATGATTACCTGCCGGAAACCGGGATATTTAAAAATATCGATATCCTCCGAACGGCGATAAATCAACAAATATATTAAATTTTTGAAGGTACCCATTGAAAATTACATTTGTCATTCCTACATATAATGAAGCTGAAAACCTGCCCAAAATTGCGGCAGCCCTGTTTGATTTAAATATTCCCGAATTTAACCTGTTAATTGTGGATGATAACAGTCCCGACGGGACCGGTCAGTTGGGTGAAGAACTGGGTGTGAAATATGGCGGCCGCCTTAAAGTTTTGCACCGTGCCGGCAAAATGGGCCTGGGAACGGCTTACATCGAGGGTTTTAAGCAAGCTATGGCCGACGGCGCAGAAGCCGTGGGACAGATGG